>NZ_JBGORW010000002.1 GCF_041538065.1 Leptotrichia hongkongensis
ATGAAAGGTTTCTCCTTAATGTGGTTTGGTAGATTTACATTATATCAGAAACCTTTCTTTTTTTGTATATGCTTGTCACATATGTATTATCTCACAACATTTTTTAAAAATTTTTTCATTTTTTCAAAAAATTTTTGTGATATTGAGATAAATATTATAAATAGCGAGTTTTTTGTCAGTGCAGAAAAATGTCGTAGACTAGCCATAAGTTATTGCATAGCAATCTTGCCAAATATTTTGATTATCAGGATAAACCTTTACTGCAAGATAAGGTTTTGCGGCAATGAGCAATCATACGAAAATAAAAATGAAAAAATATTTATTAATCAAAATATCTAAAAAATAATAAAAAACTGCACCCTCCATCTTGTTATACAAAATTTCAGGTACAGTTCGTATTTTATTTTTCTGTTCTTCAATATATAAAATTTACCTTATTATTTATCAAAACACAATAATTATTAGTTTTGTAATTATAAAATTTAAATTTTTTACCAATCTTTCATCAACTCTAAAAAGAAATTTTTAGAAATATCTTTCATATC
Organism: Leptotrichia hongkongensis; assembly: GCF_041538065.1. NCBI lineage: Bacteria > Fusobacteriati > Fusobacteriota > Fusobacteriia > Fusobacteriales > Leptotrichiaceae > Leptotrichia > Leptotrichia hongkongensis. Next base: position 546 of record NZ_JBGORW010000002.1, read on the forward strand.
AACAATACTAACAACAGCAAAGACATTATCATCAATTTTTTTAATAATTTGATCTAATTTAATTTTTTTACTATTATCTTCGAATTTGTTAAAGTATGTATTTTCACTTATTTTAACTAAATTTTCTTTTTTTGAAAATTCTTCAAAATTTTCAGTATAAATATATAACGGCAAAGGGCGTTCTTCATTTTTGTAATAAAGATAAAACTTTAATGGTTTAATAGAGCTTAGAGAATCATTAAACAGAAAAACTGGACTCTCTCTTAAATCAAAACCTTCTGGTACTAAAATTTCTTTATTAGTATTTTTAATTCTCATTTTTCTCTTGTTTTCACTAAGAATTAATAAATTTATTTTTTTATTATTTCCACGATAAGTATTGTCTTTCGGTTCAGGATAAGGTAATAAGCCGTCCCCTTGCATAGAAGCTATAACAAAAGCTGTTGTAAGACAGGAATTTAAACAGAAAATACTTATCAAAATCAATAATATAAATTTCAACTTTTTCATCCTAATTACCTACTCTTTCTCTTCGTATTTCAATCATTAAACTAATCATTGCTTAATTTTGTATTTTTGATATTTTCTTAAAAGATAATACTCGTTTTTTCCTTTTCAGAAATTAGATTTTTTTCTATTTTTTCATCTGCATCTTCCATAAAATCAATAAAGCATTTCTGATTTTGGTACTTCTGATTCAGTATTTTCAATTTATTTTTTGTTTCAGAGCCAAGATGATTGTCTTCTTTCAAAATATTTCGCACATCCTGATTTAGTACAAGCAACTCATTTATCGAAATTCTGCCGCTGTATCCGCTGGAACATTCATCACAGCCTTCTCCCATACATTTCTGGCACTTTTTCCCAACTAATCTTTGTCCAATTACTCCAATTAATGAATCTAGTATCAAGTATTTTGGAATGCCCATATCCATTAGCCTGATTAATGTGGAAACAGCATCGTTTGTGTGAATTGTCGAAATTACAAGATGTCCTGTTAATGCTGCTCTTACTGCGATTTCAGCCGTAACTTCATCTCTAATTTCTGAAATTACAATAATATCAGGGTCATTTCTTAATGTAGCTTTCAAGACTTCAGCAAACGTTACTCCGATACTCTGATTTACCTGTATTTGAATAATTCCGTCAATTTTGCTTTCTACAGGGTCTTCTACCGTTATGATTTTTTTTCTTCCGTCATTTAACATATTTATTAAGGATTTTAAGGTTGTGGATTTCCCAGAGCCTGTCGGTCCGCTTACAAGTATCATTCCATACTTTCTAGTTAAAATCTCATTTAGCATTGCTATGCTTTGGTCTGAAAATCCTAGCGTTTTAAGGTTTATGTCTTCCAGATAATTTTCAAGAATACGCAGAACTATGCTTTCTCCGCCAATTGTTGGCATATAGGCGGCTCTTATGTCATATCGCTTATTAATATTTTTTATATTCAATAAAAAAGAAAAGCTGCCATCTTGTGGCTTTCTTTTCTCTGCAACATTCATTCCCGCCAAAATTTTTATTCTGGCAATAATTTCTGTAATATTTTTTTCAAGCACTTTTTTGTTTACGGATTCGTATAATTTTTCACTTTCCATAAGATATCCGTCAACTCGGTATTTTATTTCCATGCCTTCCAGCAAGTCAAATTTTATGTGAATATCGCTGGCACGCTCCTTAAATCCTGCTTTTACAATTTCATTTAAATAAGAAACTGTATCTTTTGATAACAAATTATTTTTTTTATTATCAGAAATATCCTTTAATTTTACTTTCTCAGTTATTTTTTCATTCATTGTCCTCAATTTCCCTTCCCGCTTTTATAGTTTTTTATTTTTAGTTATTTCTTTTTTACACTTCCAGCATTAAATTCTTCTAGTACTAATTCTGTCTGCTTTTTCAATGTTTTAAATAATGCCTTTTTAATCAAGTTGTACCATTTTAAAGCGGCACGTTGTGTGTCAATCCCCTTTAATGTTTCCTTTAGCTGTAATTTAAAAAAGTCAACTTCTTCATAAGAAAGTTTTACATTTTTAGTTTTTTCCTTTTTATTTGCCTTTGTTATTTTTACTTCATTTTCCAGATATTTGAAGAAACCAAACACGTTTGGTAGCTGTTTTTCATACTGGCTCATCATTTTTCTCATTTCCTCAATCATTCTTGTTAAATAACTTCTTGACATTTTAGAAAATGTAATATTGACTTTTCTTTTTCCTTTTCCAATTTTTTGTACAAGCTGCTGCATTTTAGCCTGTGATTTTGCATTTATTAAATCCATGTTGCTTACTGTGTTAGGATTTACCATCTTTGCCATAAATTCTCCTTTCTGTTCTTCATTATTTCTTTATTTATTATTCAAAATTTTTCATTATTTCTTCAAGTGAAACATTTCCTTCCCTTAACAATATAAGTTTTCCATTTTCATATTTCACAATTGTCGAAGGCTTTCCAGTTAATTCTGATTTTTCATTTGGAATAACAATGTCTACATTTTTTAACAGTTCTTCGCTTAGATTCTCAATTTCAGTAACAGCATTTTCACCTGAAATATTTGCACTTGTTGTCAATAAAATTCCACCAGAATTTTTTATAATTTCAAGAGTAATCTTATTTTTCGGAATACGAACACCTATCGTTTTCATATTTTTATCAAATTTTTGAGTAAAACTCTCATTTGCAGAAAAAATAACTGTCAATTCTCCAGGCCAGTATTTATCAAGAATTTTAGAAATTTTCTGAATATTTTCTTCAGTTTCGTTTATTAATTCACTCAAAATATCTCTGTTACTGATTAGTGCGATTATTTTTTTAGAAAAATCACGTTTTTTTATCTTATATATTTTTTGTACAGCTTTCTGTTCAGGAAGAGAGCCGATTCCATAAACTGTATCTGTCGGAAATACAGCAACTCCTCCTTTTTTCAAAATATATGCTGCTTTTTTAATTTTAGTCATCATTTCCATCATCAACTGGCATCTCAAATAAGCCACTTATTGGATTATTTGTAGCTATTCTTTTTATTATTTCAGCAAACATCTTGCTTGTTGACAAGATTTTCAGTTTATCAAATTTTCTGTCTTCTGGCAGTTGAATCGTGTCAGTTACCACAACTTCTGTAAAAGCTGAATTTTTTAATCTTTCAATTGCAGGATCTGAGAAAACAGCGTGTGTCGCACAAGCATAAACTTCTGTCGCCCCTTTATCAATCAGAGCCTGTGCCGCATTACAGATTGTTCCAGCAGTATCAATCATATCGTCAATTAAAATAGCTTTCTTTCCTTTTATATCTCCAATAATATTCATAACTTCCGAAACATTTGCCTTCGCACGTCTTTTGTCAATTATCGCAAGCGGTGTATGCAGCCAGTTTGCAAGCCCTCTCGCTCTTTTTACGCCACCAACATCAGGTGAAACAACAACAGTATCGTCTGGGTGGAACCCATATTTTATAAAATGTTTAGCCAAGATTGGCAGAGCTTCCATATGATCTACTGGAATGTCAAAAAATCCTTGAATTTGTCTTGCATGCAAATCCATTGTAATTACTCTCGTTGCACCTGCTACAGTTAATAAATTGGCAACAAGTTTTGATGTGATTGGCTCACGTGGACTTGCCTTTCTGTCTTGCCTTGCATATCCATAATAAGGAATTATCGCTATAATTTCCTTCGCTGAAGCTCGTTTAATCGCATCAATAAAAACTAAAAGCTCCATAATACTTTCATTTACAGGTTTTGAAGTCGACTGAATTACAAATACTTTACATCCACGTACGCTTTCGTTCGCTTTTGCAAAAGTTTCTCCATCCGCAAATCTTACAATTTCAGCAGAAGATAAATCCATATCCAGATATTTTACAATCTTTTCTGCTAATGCTTCACTTGACGTTCCTGCAAATATTCTTATTCTGCTCTTGTCTTCCTTGGTTAATGTTATCATTTCATTTCCCTTTCTCTCTATATTTTGAATTTTATTTAAAAAATTTTTATCTTTTATTAAATTTACATAATTAAATGATATTTTTATAACATTTTTGATTTTTTGACATTTTTTCAGAAATTGCTAGTTTTCTATTTTTTCTCTTTATTTACTTGTTTTGCTCTTCCAAATGCCAATGTTTCATCTGGAATATCTTTTGTAATAACTGATCCAGCCGCTGTTAGAACTTTGCTTCCTATTTCAACTGGAGCTACAATTATCGAATTGCTTCCAATAAAGGCATTTTTCCCAATTTTTGTCTTATGTTTATTTTTTCCATCATAGTTACAAGTAATTGTTCCTGCACCAATATTTGTGTCTTCCCCAACTTCAGCATCTCCAATATAAGTCAAATGCCCTGTTTTCACACCTTTTTCAAGCGTAGCATTTTTTATTTCCACAAAGTTTCCAACATGCACAGTTTCTTTCAAATGTGCTTTTGGACGCAAATGTGCAAAAGGTCCCACAGTTACCCCTTCCTCAAGAGTAGACTGCTCAACAACAGAAGCCTCTATTTTCACATTATCAGCAATTACAGAATTTTCAATTCTTGTATTTCCCAGAATTTCGCAGTTTTTTCCGATTTTTGTATTTCCTTGAATTGTAACATTTGGATAAATTACAGTATCCTGTTCAATTTCAACATTATCTTCAATATAAGTTGTATCTGGGTCAATCAGAATTACTCCGTTATCCATAAGTTCAGTATTTTTTCTGTTTCTTGAAATTTTACTTGCCTGTGCTAACTGAGATTTTGAGTTTACTCCTAAGATTTCATCTTCATCTTCAATTTGAAAGCTGTCAACTTTATAGCCTTCTGTCGATAAAATTTTTATAGCATCAGTCAAATAATATTCACCTTTTGAATTGTTGTTGTCAATTTTTTCTATCGCATAAAGCAGACTTTCATTTTTGAAAATATATACTCCTGTATTAATTTCATCTATTTTTTTCTCATTTTCATTTGCTTCCTTTTCTTCGACAATGTTTGAAATTTTGCCATTTTCCTTAACAATCCGTCCGTATCCAAATGGATCTTTAACTTTGCATGAAAGTACGATACAATCAAGATTTTTCTCCTCAAATACTCTTTTTAATTCTTCCAATGTTTTTTCTTTTAACAAGGGTGTATCTCCATAAGTGATTAATACATTTTCTCCATATTCCTTGATTTTATCCTTTGCAATTAAAATAGCATGTCCTGTTCCAAGCTGTTCTTCTTGTGTAACATAAACAACATTTCCCATTTCAGCTAAAACATCTTCCTTTTTATGCCCTAGAATAAAAATATTTTTATCATTCCCAATATTTTCTAGTACATTGACCACTCTTCTAATCATCGGAACACCGTTCACTTTGTGCAGAACTTTAGACTGTTCAGACTTCATTCTAGTCCCTTTTCCAGCCGCTAAAATTACCGAAATCATTATTTCCTCCTTAAAATTATTAACAATAAAATATTTGTTTTTATTTTACTCAAACTATAAAAAATCTAATGTTTAAAAAAACTCAATTTTTTGAGTTTAATCTTAAAATTTCTTTTCTGTTTAATTATATCAATTTTTTCTGATTTATTCAAATATTATGGAAAAGTTTTTTATTTGTTAAAATGTATTGAAAAAAACTTTAACTTTAACGAGATATAACCTTATATATAGCAATAATTTGTTATATAAAGAATATGAATATCTAAATAATTTATATTCAAAATTTCGATAAATCGTAAATTTTTATCCAATATTTTTAATTGTAGTCTTTTATTTCCCAATTTTGTTACTATCCCAACTTTACTGTCTTCAAAATCTTCATTATCAATAAAAATAAATAAATTATTTTCCTGACAAATTTTTAAAATTGAAAGATAATCTAGATAATTAATATTTTCAAAATATTTATTTAAGCTTATTTTGTCAATGTATTTAACTTTAGTAAATGGTTTAGATATTTCTTCAATAAATTCTTTTCGTATAACTGTTACAAATTTTTCAGTTGCAAAATCAGGAATTTCTTTTAAAACTAAAAAATTTTTATTTCCCATAACAATATTTCCAATATAAGCTTTTCCAACAAATAATTTAATTTTATGAATCTCAAAATCTTTATTTATTTTTTTCCTGTCAAAAAATTTTATCAAACGGATATAATTTTTAGAAATAATTTCTGTAGAAGTTACATTTAGATTATAATCCAGTATTTCTAAAAGATAGTTTTCTCCAATTTTTTTGGTAATATAGCAAATTTCCGTTGTTTCGTCTCTTAAATGTAAAAAAACTAAAGTTCTGTATTTTATAATATTTTCTAAAATATCGTCAATGGAATTTAAGTTTTTTGTATACAGCCATTCATAACTGCTTTCGGTTTTATCTAATAAGTTATTTCCTAAATTTTTTATATAATCTGAATCCAAAATAATTCTTTGAATTTTATCAATTTGATAGATTTTCATTCCATCTTCTTTATTTTCAGTATCATAAGATTTTAAAAGTAAATAATTGTCCCAGATTTTTATTATATTTCCAACAGAAAATCCATCAGTATCAAATCTGTAAATTCCAATTTTATCAATACTTTCCAAATTTAATAAAAATTCTTTCATTTTTTCTCCATCAAAATATTTATAACTTATGTATGTTCAATAATTCTAGTTTTTATTTATTTTCTTAATTTCATTATCATTTTCATTATAATTCAAATGAATCCTCAATGCCTCTAGTGAAATCTGAATTTCTAACAATGAAAATATTAACGAAATTATGAGCGACACTAGACTTATCCCAAAACTTATATATCCAATAAAATTTATTTGGAAAAACAGGAATAACATTGAAACAGCACATAATAATAAGCTAGAAACTCCAAAGTACTGCATCTTCTTAATATAATTTAAACGTTTCTTCAGATTCTTAACCTGATAAAATTCATGCTCGATTTCTCCGCTTGAATCCATCTGTCTGACAATGGCTGTAAGTGCCAAAAATCTGTTAGTATATGCTAGCAAAAGAAGAGATACCGTAGGAAAAAGAACAGCCGGGGTAGTTATTTCCAAAGTCATATTTTTCATCATCCTTTCAACTTTTTATAATATATTTATTTAACAATTTAAATACTACACTTTATTTTTATTATAATTGAAATTACTAAAAAATGCAAAATAAAAATGCAAGGACTAAAATTTTGCCCTTGCTTAAAAGATTTTATTTTTATTAAGATTAGAATGAATCTGGTGATGATAACACTTTTAAATCTTTATCTATTTCAAATACCAAAGGTTTTCCTGTTGTTAAATTCAGTTTTAAAATATCGTCATCTGAAATATTTAACAAATATTTTATTAAAGCACGCAAACTGTTTCCGTGAGCTGCTACAATAACATTTTTCCCTTCCTGCAAACTTTTTGAAATATGTGAGTGCCAATAAGGCAGAACTCTTTCGATGGTATCTTTAAGGCTTTCTCCAAGTGGCGCTTCAGAATCAGATAAATCTGCATATCTTCTATCTGATTTTGGATAATATTCGCTTGATTTGTCTATTGCAGGCGGAGCAACATCAAAGCTTCTTCTCCAGATAAGGACTTGCTCGTCTCCATATTTTTTAGCAGTTTCAGCTTTGTTTAATCCTTGTAATGCTCCGTAATGACGTTCATTCAATCTCCAAGATTTGTAAACTGGAATGTATAATTCATCCAGTTCTTCCAAAACGTAATTAAGAGTTTTAATAGCTCTTTTCAAATAAGATGTGTACGCAATGTCAAAAACTAATCCCATTTCCTTTAATGCTTTACCTCCAGCTTTTGCCTCTTCCACTCCTTTTGGACTCAAGTCAACATCCTTCCATCCAGTAAATTTATTTTCCAAGTTCCATTCACTTTCTCCATGCCGAATCAATACTAATTTCATTGTTTTCCTCCTTTTGATAAAGTTGTTTTATATTTGAACTAATAAAAAAGTGGCTTTATTTTACTATTTTGTTTTAGTTTCCACAACTGCTTCTGCAGAGGATGTACTTGTAGATAGTTCTTTTTCAGCAATTAAATCTTCAAGATGTTCCTTTGTTGTCATCAATTCTTCAAGGTTCATATTATCATAAGTTGCTTCTGAAGATGTTTTTATGTTTATACCTTGTTTTCTTAAAAAACTGTCAACTTTATTTTGATTCTTTTTGTATAAATAATATCCTACAGCCACAGTTCCTACTCCAATTGCTGCTCCTACTAAATGTTCCTTTTTAATGTTTCCAAGTTTTATCATTTTTATACCTCCAAATTTTTATTTATTATTATTTTATCATTTATTAATTTTTATTGCAAAGCAATGTATTTGTCATCCAGCTCATTGCCTGCTCTGTTATTGAAAAATATGTGATCTATCAAATCACTCAGATTTTCAATAGAATTATCATTTTTTACATCTACAACATAATGAGATTTTCCATTATCAGCTTTTAAACGATAAATTCTTACTTCCTTGTTGGAAAAGTTATTTAATACAAGATGCCGTCCAAAAGTTGTAAACCACATAAGTGCTATCGCTGTAACCGATCTGTTTGCCAGATACGATTTGAGCAAATATAATGCAGGCAATATTTCGATGTCAAAAAAACCTTTACGCTGTGTTTCCCTGTAAGCATGCTCGATAATTGCTGCGGTTGTCAGTCCCGCTGTAAAGTTATTTATGCCGATTTGTAATTTTTCGACTTTACTTTTGCCAAGCCCATGCAGAAACGAAAGTAATATTGCGGCTCCAGAATAAACTGACAGTAAATCTATTGATTTTTCTTCAAAATCTTCAACAAGTTTTACTGAAGTCATGCCATGTTCAACTGATAAGGCAGTCGCAGTTCGGTAAATTACTTCATCTATTGAAATTTCTTCAGGTTCAAATGTAACGAGCAAAGTATTTATAGTCTGATTATACCGTAAAGCTGTATTTTTAGTTTCAACTTTTACTGTTTCAAAAAATTTTTTTGTATTGGCAATATCATGTGAAATTTTGAATCTGACACGGTTCGGTAATTTATGCAGTATTATTAAGGTTAGTTTTTTCATATCTTATTCAAACTCCTTCAAAAACACAAAAATTTTTATTTATTAACATCGTATTTTAATAGTCGCAATGAATTTCCAACTACTAAAATTGTGATAGAGTTATGCAAAATTGAACTGTATATTGCAGGCAGAAGTCCTGTCGCACCTAATACAAGAGCAAAACTGTTTATTCCAATTGCCATTGCAAAATTCTGCTTTATTATTTTTACAGTGTTTTTTGCTAAACCAATTACACCTGGTATTAGTAATGGGTCGTCTGAAGTTATTGTAACATCAGCAGCTTCCATCGCAATGTCGGTACGCGAACTTCCTAGAGCTATTCCTACATTTGCGTAGGAAAGGGCAGGAGCGTCGTTTATTCCGTCACCTATCATAATAACTTTTGAACCAATTGAACGGAATTTTAAAATATCTTTAGCCTTGTCCTCAGGTAGCAGTTCAGACTCGTATCTGTCCATTGACATTCTTGAAGCGATAGTTTCAGCCTGCTGTCTCAAATCTCCCGTTAACAGTACAATATCATCTATTCCTTGATTTCTTAGCCGATTCATTGCCTTTTTTATATTTTCCCTAGGCGGATCCGAAACGCCGATAACACCGATTAAATCATTATTTTTAGCCACATAAATTACAATTTCACCACGGTTTTGCATTCCTTTGACTATATCACCTGCCATCTTAAGTGAAATATCATTTTCTTCCATATATTTCTGGCTTCCTACACGGATAATATCCTTATTTACAAAAGTTTCTATTCCCCGTGCCACTTTAACAACGGATTCCCTATGTCTTGGAATTTTTAATCCTCTATTTTTAATTTCGTTCAAAATTGCACTTGCCAATGGATGTGATGAAGTTTCTTCGGCTGCAGCAGCCAGTGCAAGCATTCTGTTATCTTTCATATTTTTTCCAAAAGTCTTTAGTGTTTGGATTTTAGGCTTTCCTTCGGTTATTGTACCTGTTTTATCAAATATCACTGTGTCAGATTTTGAAAGTTCTTCCAGATAGTTGCTTCCTTTAATCAAAATTCCATTTTTAGCTGCTGTATTAATTGAAGCTGAAAATGCTGTTGCTGTTGACAGCCTTATTCCGCATGAATAGTCAATTACAAGCATACTAAGAGCTTTTTGCAAGTTTCTCGTTGAAACATAGACAATTCCAGCGAGCAGAAAGTTAAGCGGGATTAACTGTGCAGAAAATGTATCGGCGTAAGATTGAATATCAGCCTTGTTAAAAGCGGCATCTTCCACTAATTTTATAATTCTGGAAGCTGTCCTGTCATCTCCAACCTTCTCAGCTTTTACGGTAATATTTCCACTTTTTAAAAGTGTTCCTGCAAAAACTTCTTCTCCAGCCTTTTTCGTAACAGGCATATATTCCCCAGTAATTGCCGACTGGTCAATTATCGCCTCACCTTTTTCAATCGTTCCATCCACACTTATTTTTTCCCCAGTTTTAACAAGTATAAAATCTCCCTTGCTAATTTCTTCAATTGGAACTTTTTTAGCTGTATTTTCATCATCAGACTGCTTCCAGACATAGTTTTCTCCAACACTTAACATGTCTTTAATTACGCCACGTGTCTTTTTCATTGTATAAACAGTCAGAAGCTCTGCAAATTTTTCTAAAATCATAATTGTCAAAGCTGTTCGTTCACTTCCTAAAATAATGCTGCTGACGATAGCTGTAGAACTTAGCGTATCTGCGTTGGGACGCTTATTTTGAATAAGAGAATAAATTCCATTTTTTAAAACAGGCAGGGCTAAAGAAACTGTTGATAAAGTTTTGTAGTTAAATAGCCGCCTAATCCCTGTTAATTTTGTCTTTGGATTTGGCAGTAGCAGTAAAAGTACAGCAGCACCAATATTTTTAATAATTTCCTGTGGAGATTCTTCCTGCAGACGTCTTTCAATTACATATTTGTTTGATATTTGCTTTTTTTCATTTTTATATATATCTACCAGATATGTATTTAATGTATTTTGAAGTAAAGATATCAGGTTTTCACCAGTTAATGAAAAATTGTCAAAATAAACAAGAATAGTTCCTGTAATACTTGAAATTTCGACACTTTGGATATAATGAACCTGCATTAGCTGCTTTGTTATCTCTTCTTTATGAATTCCAAGATATTTTAAAGCTTTTGATTTTATTCTGATTCTTCCACGAATTTCGTGTAAAATCTTGCAATCCAGCAAATAATCTTTATTTAACATAAAAGTCCCTTTCTTTTTTCATTTTGGCAATAATTAAAGTTCTTTAATTATGTTATAAAAAGTATCCAAATTATCTTCTATTTCCTTTAAGGATTTATTTTCATATAATTCAGAATGATTAATCATAGTTTTCCAGACTTTGTTCAGCCAGTCCAGTATCTGTTTTTCTGAAATTAATTTTACATCATAATAAAGCAGAATTTTATTTGTCACATACGAATACTCAATACTTTTTATGCCTTTTTTTGATAAAATAAGTTCTGTAACTCGATAATCATATTTTTTTAATTCTTCTGGAATTTTTGATAAATTGGGGACAGAAAGCCTTAATCTGCCAGGAATACTGTGTACAACCTTTATCTGATTAAACATCAGATATGTAGCCTTAAATAAATTTTCCAACATTATTTTCTTTTCCCTTCTGATAAAAAAATAAAAGCCCACCATAATAAAGTAGTACCTGTAGGCAATTTTGGAATTTCTCTTAATTTTTTAATACCATAAAAAGCAAAAATTCCTGCAACTAATGTCTTTAAGTCCAGATAACCTCTACTTTTATTATAAATAGCCATATCAACAGATTCAAATGCCTGTTTTAACAATTCTTTTATTTTTCCAGGCTTATTTTTCAAGGCTTCTTCTTCCAGATGGAGCAGTTTTAGTACGATTAAATATAAAAATGAACTTTCAATAATTTTTTCATCAAAATAAATTAAGATACTTCCAATAATGGAATTAACGCTTACTGAGTGTATTCCTGATAATTGACGTATATTATTTAAAAATTCCTGTTCTAATTCTTCATTTTCCTTTAATACATCTGTTTGAAGTCTCAAACGTCCATTCTGGTAATGTTTTACTTGAATAACGCCATAAAAATTTTGTAACATAACCAACTCCTTAAATATTTTCATAAATTATTATATACCTTTTTATTTTAAATTTCAAGAATTTAATTAAAGAAAATAAAACAGACTTTAAAACAATTTTATCAAAAAAATTATTAAATTTAAAATTCATATTCCCCATTCCACGTAATGAACAATTTAACAAGTTCTTCCGATACCTTTCTGTTTCTTTTGTCAATATCTTCAAAAGTCCAGTCGGTCTTATCAGCTGGGATTAATTCACGTACATATTTAATTTTAGATTTTTCATAACTTGCTTTTTTCTTTTCAAAAAAGTTTTCTGAAGCTTTAATTGACAATCTTTTTTCAAAAGGAATCTTGTTTCCAATATAATTTATATATTCTTTAACCTGTTTACTTTCAACACTTTCTGAGAAACGGTTACTCCATTTTTGTGGCAATATATATTCAATTTCCCATTTTTCAGTCAGTAATTCATCCTGATTGTTATACACAACCATTTTTAAAATCATACGCACAAGATTTTTGTTTGGTGTTTTGACTTTTTCCTGCAATATTGAAATTGGAATATTCTTAAATGCAATTTTTGGAGAAACATTATCAACAATATCAACATTAAGTTTAAGAATGTCAGCTTTTACAGCAGCAACACTCGGTGTTACAAGATAATTTGCTGTCAATTCCAAAAATAGCTTTCTTAAAAATTTTAAGAAATAAGTTTCAAAATTTTCTTTTTCGCCATGTGACAAATAATAGACAACAACAGGATATTTCCAAGATTCATTTGGATAAGCTGATAAAGTATCTAAAATCTTTATAATCTGTATATTTTCTGTCCAAGGCTTGTCATCAATTGATTCGTGCCTATTCATCACAACCCATAAATCAAGAATCTGATCCAGATGCTTCAAAAGATTTGATTTATAAAGCCTTGTAAATCCGCCCTTTGAATAAAAACGTCTAAGTCCAAGTGTAGTCGTTGCCACATCTTTTTCTACTGCCCTTAGATAAAACATATAATAATAAAACAGCTGTTTTACATTTTCTTTGGCATAAATTGCCCGTTCGCTTAGTTTTTTCCACTGTTTTATAAACATTTTCTTGTATTCTTTTTTGATTCGGTTATACATTTTTGCCTTAAAAATATCAGCTTCAGAAAGTGGCAATCCTCTGTCATTCAAAGTAGAAAATACACTTAATGCGTCATCTTGTGAATCTGTATTTATTGGAAAGACAACCGCTCTATTTAAAGTATAATAAATAAATTCAAGCATTAACGTAGGGCTTAGTTCACAAAGTTTATCAAATAATTTTTGGAATAAAATATAATTTTTTGAATAATTATCAGTAGCCTCAGGATCAGCAACTCCAGTTTCCAAAATATTTTGTAAAATTTTATTTCCTTCATTATCTATAACTCTTGAATTTATAAGTACGCTTTTATAATCAACTTCTCCAGTTAATTTCTCCTGCTTCCAGAGTGCAGGCTGAATCTGTCTTATAAAATTTTTCTGCTCAACAGTTTTTTCCTCATAGGAAACTAATTTTGTATAAATTGCACGTAAAAGAAGAAACAATGAAGTAATTCTCTGCTGCCCGTCAATTATTTCCTGTTCTCCATTCTCATTTTCATAAGAAACTATGCTTCCTAAAAAATATGTTCCTTCCACTTCACTATTTCTCTTTGACTCATTTTCAGTAAATTCTAATAAATCATAAAACAACGTCTTAGTCTCATTTTCAGTCCAGGAATATGGTCTCTGATATTCAGGTATTAAAAACATCTGATCTTTTCCACTTTCCAGTAACTGTTTGATACTTTGCTTGTTAACTTGTATTGTTGCAACCATAACGCCTCCTACCGTTCTTTTTATAAATTATACACCATTTCAATGGTATTTTTCAACCGAAAAAATTTTAGGGAAAAAATTACTATTATATTTGTTCTTTATAATTATTTTTGATGCTAAAAAATATAAACATATATTTTGGTTATCAAAATAAAAATATCCAATTGTAAAAAATATAAAAACATTATATAATTAAATAACAGTGGTTATATATTCGGATTTTTTTATATTAAACTAATAAAAATAACTAACAGAGGAGATTTTATGTTTGAAAAATTTCGACTGAAAAATTTATCAAAAGTTATACAGTCTGCTATTTCAAATCTTTCAGAACAATTTACAAAAAAGAATTATTTTGATACTTTTTCTAAAATAAATTTTTTAAATATTGAAAATGTCGCTTTATTATATAAAAGAAATAAAAACATTATTATAAGCAAAAGTGACAATTTTTTGAAATCTTTAGATAAATATATTTCTAATTCAGGCATTGATTTATCTTTTTTTGAAAATGTCGATTTAAAAAAACTTGTTGAAAACTTTGAACGGCTTTGTTCCAATGGATATAAAAATTTTATTGAAAATGACATTAGAAATGAAATAATCGAAAGAATAAAAAAAATATTAGAAATTTTACCAAAATTATATTTATTTTTTTATATTATTCTAAATTATACTTCAATAAACGAAAATATAAAAATTAGCAGAGCTCCACCATATAATTTTTACAAATAATCACAAATAATTGTTTATAAAAATTATAAAATTGGAGGAAATAAAAGTGAACGAAAAGACAGAAAATAAAAAAATTGAATTAAAAGGAATAAAAATAGGAAAATATTTTATTGAAAAACCAATAGTTCAGGGTGGAATGGGTGTTGGAATCAGCTGGGACCAGCTTGCTGGAAATGTTGCAAAAAATGGATGTCTTGGAACAATAAGCGCCATCTGTACTGGATATTACCAAAATATGAGATTTGTTAAAAAAGCTGTAAATGGACGTCCTCTTGGAACAGAAAATGCCTACAACCGTGAAGCACTTTTTGAAATTTTTAAAAATGCAAGAAAGATTTGTGGTGACAGACCGCTTGCGTGTAATATTCTTCATGCAATAAATGATTATGAAAGAGTTGTACAGGATGCTCTTGATGCAGGAGCAAACATTATTGTTACTGGGGCTGGGCTTCCATTGGAACTTCCAAGGCTTGTTAAAGATTTCCCGGATGTAGAAATCGTTCCAATAGTTTCATCTGCCAGAGCATTAAAAATAATCTGCAAAAAATGGAAAGCAGCTGGTAAAATGCCAGGAGCAGTAATTGTGGAAGGTCCAAAAAGTGGTGGACACCAAGGGGCAAAATATGAAGAATTATTCGCACCTGAACATCAGCTGGAAGCAATCTTGCCACCTATAAAGGAAGAGCGTGACAAATGGGGAGATTTCCCAATTATTGCAGCAGGTGGAATATGGGATAATAACGATATAAAAAACATTATGGCACTTGGAGCAGATGCTGTTCAAATGGGAACAAGATTTATCGGTACTTATGAATGTGATGCAAGTGATGTGCTAAAACAGGTACTTCTTAACGCAAAAGAAGAAGACATTGTAATTGTCAGCTCTCCAGTAGGTTATCCAGGACGTGCAATAAAAACAAACTTAATAGAAACATTGGAGCCTAATACAAAAAAAATTAAATGTATTAGTAACTGTGTATTCCCTTGTGAACGTGGAAAAGGTGCAAATAGAGTTGGATACTGTATTGCCGATAGCTTAGGCGATGCTTATTTAGGTAGGCTTCAAAGCGGATTATTCTTCTCAGGAGCAAACGGATGGAGATTAAAGGAAATTGTACATGTAAAAGATCTGATAGACGAACTTATGACAGAAGCTAATTAGTTATAATGATAGCTGGAAACGAGGGGCATAAACCCCTTGTTTTCTAATTAATAGCCTATTTTTATACAAATATTTATAACTTTTTAAGTTTAATTTTAGATTTTTTTATAAAATATGGTTTTTACTAGAGAATTAAAATAAAAAATTGGAGAAAAAAAATGGTTAAAAGAATAAATTTAAAACAAATAGCAAATATTCTCTTAAATAAGAATATCGAAGAAAATGAGGAAAAAACTAAAAATAAAAATTGGAAACTAATGAAACCAATGACAAAAAATACTAAACTAAAAGAACTAACTGATTCAGGTCTTTTTTATATTCCTCTTTCCCAGCATATAGGAAGTCCATCTATACCAATAATAGAAATTGGAGATTCTGTAAAAAAATATGAAAAAATTGCAGAGGTTTCAGGTAATATTTCAGCTAATATTCACTCCCCAGTTTCTGGAGATATTGTTGATATTGTTGAACATTTTGTAGCAAGTGGAAATAAGGTAAAAACAATTATTATAGCAAATGATTTTCAGAATAAGGAAGAAACTCTTACGAAAAGGGAACTCCGTGATTTAAAATTAATAAAAAAAGATGAAATTTTTAAAATAATAAAAGAAGCAGGAATTGTAGGTCTTGGAGGAGCACAATTTCCTACTCATATAAAATATGACATTACATTTAGGAAAGTGGAGACACTTATAATAAACGGTGCTGAATGTGAACCATACTTAACTTCTGATTATTCAACAATGAAAAACTATACGAAAGAAATTGTTCGTGGATTAAAAGTTATACAAAAATTACTAAACCCAAAAGAAATTGTGCTTGGAATAGAAGAATAAAATAGTGATTTAATCGAAATATTTGATAAAATTCAAAAAGAAGAGGAATTTGAAATAAAAATAAAATTACTTCCTACAATTTATCCGCAAGGAAGTGAACTACAGCTAATAAATACTATTACAGGAAAAAAACTAAAAAAAGGGGAACTGCCTCTTGAAAAAGGTGTCATTGTAAGTAATGTCAGCACAGTTAAAGCGATTTATGACGCATTTTTTGAAGGGAAACCACTTATTGAAAGAATTGTTACAATTTCTGGAGAAGAAGCTAAAAACATTGGAAATTATAAAATAAAATTTGGAACTCCTCTTTATCATATCGTAAAAGAATTAGGAATACCTAATGAAGATAAAGTAATTTTTGGCGGACCAATGATGGGAACAGAAGTTTTTGATTCTAGAGTACCAGTAATAAAGGGGACTTCTGGAATACTATTTTTGAGCAATGAAGAAATAGAACGTAAAAACTGTATTTCATGCGGATATTGTGTTGAAGCTTGTCCAATGAACCTTATGCCTTTTGAGTTTGCTGATTATTATGAAAAAGGAAAGTATGAAAAAATGGTAAAAGCTAATATCCAGAACTGTATTGAATGTGGAGCCTGTGAATTTGTCTGTCCATCACGAGTTCCTTTAATGGAAAGTATAAAAACTGGAAAATTAATTTTGTCAGAAATGGAGGAAAAGAAATAATGAAAGATGAAAAGTCATTACTGGAAGAAATATTAGATAGAAAAAAAAGTATTAAAAATGGGCTTTTGGATAATGATGAAGATATTTCCAGTTCTAAAAATCAAAAATTTTCAGAAACCAAAAAAAATAATCCATCACAAAACAATATTTCTAAAAATTCAGCATTAAGAAATAAAAATAATGAAAAAATAATAAAATTAGAAAAAACTAAAGATGAAAATATTAGAAGTGAAATAAACATAAGAAAAAACAAAACAGAAAATAAAGCTCTAAGTTCAATTGTAAAAACAAATGAAAAAAAAGTACAGCCAATAGAAAAAAAACAGGCTAAAAATGAAAAAATATTTAATAAAAATAATATAGATGATAATGATAAAAATAAAAACGAAAAAAATAGAAGACAAAAAATAATAACAAATTTTTTCAAAAAAAGGAAATTAAAAAAACTATCTTTTACTCCATACATTAGGACTGAAATTGATATAAGAAATATTATGAAAGATGTTATTATATCATTATTCCCAGCTATTATTGCGTCAGGATTGGTTTATGGAATAAATGCACTCTTGCTAATTGCAACTTCTGTTTTATCAGCAGTTGTAACGGAAAAGCTATTTTCAAAAATATTTTTAGACGATACCAACTCTATACATGATTTATCTGCAATTATAACTGGTATTTTATTGGCTATGACTTTAGCCCCGTTAACTCCTTTACCTATAGTTGTTTTTGGAGCGGCAATGGCTGTAATCTTTGGAAAATTAATGTATGGGGGAATTGGAAAAAATATTCTTAATCCAGCAGTAGTAGGTCGTGAATTTATGACTGTCTTTTTTTCAATTTCAATGTCTTCAGGAGCAATTTGGTTTAGCCAAGAGGCTTTAATATTGCCTAAAATTAATTTTTTTGCAAACTTTTATAAAGCTCCATTTACAAGTTATCTAGATGAACTATTACTGACCTCTTCAGGTTCTTTAGGATCATACTCTGCTTTTGCCTTGATTCTAGGTGGATTGTACTTATTGCTCAAAAATCGGATTTCATGGCATATTCCTGTAAGCCTATTTGCTACATTCTTTCTTATAACAACATTATTAAAAGGAGATACCTCTGTTTCAATCGGCGGATTATTATTAACAGGAATTTTTATGGCAACTGATATGCCGACAAGTCCATCTTTTGCAGGCGGAAAAATATATTACGGAATAATGCTTGGACTCGTGATAGTCTTATTATCATTACTTGGAATAAAAAATGAAACATTATCGTATGTTCTGATAATATTAAATCCTTTTACAAAATTTATAAATAAAGTTTTTCGTCCAGTTGTATTCGGTTATGATATAAAAGAAGAAATATTAAAGCAATCTGGAAAAATGATTTTACTTACTATCGGAATTTTCACTTTTGCAGTTATCTTTGTGAAATTCCATAAATTTGGAATCATTCCCTATTTAGTATATCTTTATATTTTGATACTTACAATAAAAATCATTACAACTAAAAAAAGAATAAATTATTAAAGGGGCTAAAAAGCCCCTTTTTACATAATTATTTTTTTATCAATGTTACACTAACTTCAGAATCTTCCAAAGCACTTCCATTAATAAAGTTTACTCCATCAAAATGTAAAATATCTCCTGGTACTAAAACATGTTTTTCAGTTTCATTCAGATACATTTCCATTTTCCCTTTTAGAACGGTAAAAACAATTTCCTCATCTTCATGATTGTGCTTAGCAATTTTTTCATCTTTTTTCAAAATTTTCTTTACCAATTTAAAATTTCCCTTGTTAAACAGCAACCCTGCTTCATTTTTTACATTTCCAAACATCTTTTTTCTCCTTAATATTTATTTTTATTTTGTTTTTTTAGCTTTATATAAATCTTCCAGTAATTCATCATTATTTTTGTATTTTTTTATAAGTTCTATCAGATTTTTCATTCCTTCAACTTCTGACATTTCATTCAATTCTCTTCTTAATTTCCAAATTTTTTCCAAATTTTCTCTTGGAATCAGAAGCTCTTCACGTCTTGTCCCACTTTTTAGTACATCAATTGCAGGAAATATTCTTAACTGTTCCAGCGTTCTGCTTAAAATGATTTCCATATTTCCTGTTCCTTTAAATTCCTCAAAAATTACTTCGTCCATTCTACTTCCTGTCTCAACAAGAGCTGTGGCAATAATTGTAAGGCTTCCACCATTTTTTATATTTCTTGCGGCACCTAAAAATCTTTTTGGATAATAAAGTGCATTAGGGTCGATTCCTCCCGAAATTAATTTCCCACTTGACGGAATAGTGATATTATATGAACGTGCAAGCCTTGTTAAACTATCCATAAGAATCAAAATATCTTTCCCACGTTCCACTTGCCTTTTTGCCATCTGAAGCACATTTTCTGTAACTTCTGTATGTACTCTTGGATCTTCGTCGAAAGTCGCTGAATATACTTCCGCATCTTTTACGTTTTCTTTAATATCCGTAACTTCTTCAGGACGTTCATCAATTAATAGTATCCACACATCAATTTCAGGATTGTATTTTATAATGTCATTTGCAAGAGTAGAAAGAAGTACTGTTTTACCAGCTTTTGGAGGTGCGACTATAAGTCCTCTCTGCCCTTTCCCAATTGGCGAAATTAAGTCAATAATTCTTGAAGAAATTTCTCCGCCTCCTAAGTTTAGCTTTTCATCTGGATAAGATGGCACTAAATCGTCAAAATACGGACGTTCTAGTGATTTTTCAGGCAAGTCTCCATTTACAAGCAATACTTTCAAAATACCATAATTTTTCTCAGTTCCAATCGGAATTCTCAATTCTCCAAATACAATATCCTCATTTCTTAAGAAAAATCTTTTTATCTGTGAAATTGACACATAAACATCAGGCCCAATCGAAGTATTTCTCAAAAATCCATAATTTCCCTCACCTATTACATCCAATTTACCAAATCCATAAGTTTTTCCTCTTTCTTTCCCCTTTTCAATCAAAATTGCATTTATAAGTTCAAGTTTTGACATTCCAGAAAAACTTCCAATTTTATATTCCTTTGCCATTTTCTTTAATTTTGTTACATTTTGAGAAAGAATTTCTCGTATCATTTCTTCTTCAGAGTCTGAATTTTCAGAAACATCTTTCTTATCTAATTCTAGCTGTTCATCCAAATTTTTCTCCGATTCTATTTCATTATCTTTTTTTGCCATTTATTCCTCCACCAGCTCTCCATACAATGTCCATGTTTTCGCATTGTAAATTTTCGTATTTACAAATTGCCCTTTCAGGTCTTTTCTATCACTTTTGAATAAAACTATTTTATGTGTAGAACTTCTTCCAACCAGCATTTCAGGATTTTTTTTACTTGGTCCTTCAACTAGCACTTTTACAATTTTTCCTAAATATTTCTGACTTTCTTCTTTTGCTTTCATGTTCTGCAATCTCATAAGCTGTTGCAATCTCTCATTTTTTACCTGCTCATCAACTTGATTTTCCATTGTAGCCGCAGGAGTTCCTGTTCTCTTTGAATACATAAACATAAATGCATTCTCAAATCCAACTTCATTCACTACATCCATTGTATCTTGAAAGTCTTCATCTGTTTCCCCAGGAAATCCAACAATAATATCAGTAGTAAGTCCAATATCAGGTATTTTTTCTTTAATTTTCTTAGCAAGAGCTATAAACTCTTCCTTTGTGTATCCTCTATTCATTGAATCTAAAATTTTTGTAGAACCTGACTGTAATGGCAAGTGCAACATTCTAGCAATTTTAGGATTTCTTGCAATTGTATCAATTACTTCATCACTAAAATCCTTTGGATGTGGAGATACATATTTTATCCAGAAATCTCCTTCTACATTTGCACTTTGCTCCAACAGCTTTGCAAAATTATCTTCTCCATTCGCAAAATCGCTTCCATACGAATTTACATTCTGTCCTAAAAATAATATTTCCCTGTATCCTTTTTTTGTATATTGCTCCACATCCCTAACAACTTCATTAAGAGGTACAGATCTCTCCATTCCACGCACATAAGGGACTATACAGAACGTACAGTAATTATTGCACCCATAAGTAATCGAGATAGAAGCCACAATATCATCTCCAAAGTCTGCATCTACTCTTGTTGGAAGTTCATCCTCATCATCTACCATAACAATATGTGTTTCTTCTCCCGCTTCGATTCTTTCCAAAATATCAGGAATTCTTCCTATATTCTGATTTCCAAGAACCAAATCGACATAAGGCGTTTTTTTAATAAATTCATCTCTTACCTCTTGAGCAAGGCATCCTGTGACACCAATAATCATTTTTCCATCTTTTTCTTCCTTAATTCTTTTCAAATCTCCTAATTTTCCATATACTTTAACAGCTGCACCTTCTCTTACTGTACAAGTATTTAAAAATACCAAATCTGTATTTTCAATATCTTCAGTCATGCTATACCCCATTGTTTGCAGCATCTGCTTCATTTTTGCACTTTCATTTACGTTCATTTGACAACCGTATGTTATTATAGTTGCTCTCTTTTCCACTTTTTTCCCTCCAAATTTTGTTCTTTTTTTAAAATTTTTGATTTTTACTGAATAGTTTCTGAATTGACTAAATTGATAATTTTTTCAACACTTAAATAGTTCTAACTATCCAAGTATAAACCATTATTTTTCAAGTTTATTTTCTCCTATTGTAATGGTATCATTTTTATTTTGGAATTTCAAGAATTTTTTATTCTTTTTTTTAATTATACTCGAACCCATTTAAAATTGAACTGATAGAAATTATACAATTTAGGGTTTGAGTAAAATAGTCATAATTTTTGAGTTCTGTTTTAAACTAGTTTTACTATAATACTATTTCTTGTTTAATACTAAATCTATTAGAAAATAAAAACTATTTTAAGGATAAGAAGCCTTAATCCCCAGCTAAATAATGTATAATTCAAAATTTATTAAACATTCGCTATTTAAATGGAAAGTAGTATAATTGTCAATTAAGATTTTTAAAATAAAAAACACTCTAGGAGTGTAGAGTGCAATTTATTATGAAAAAATTTAATTTTATTATTGGTGCCCGAGGCCGGAGTCGAACCGGCACGATATAAAATCGACGGATTTTGAGTCCGTTGCGTCTACCAATTTCACCACTCGGGCATAAATTTTAAATTACCTAATTAGTATAATATATTTTTTAAGTTTTGTCAACTTCTTTTAAAATTTTTTTTGTATAGATGTTGTATAGATGTCAAACATTTGTTACAAAAATATATTAAAAAATATTTCTTTCTTAGTGCAGTTTTTTATCTTCTAATTTTCCCACTTAAATAGTATAATATATTTTTTAGGATAAACTAACAATTTTTCATTATTTAACTACA
Source organism: Leptotrichia hongkongensis (assembly GCF_041538065.1). Taxonomy (NCBI): domain Bacteria; kingdom Fusobacteriati; phylum Fusobacteriota; class Fusobacteriia; order Fusobacteriales; family Leptotrichiaceae; genus Leptotrichia; species Leptotrichia hongkongensis. The sequence continues at coordinate 23,298 of NZ_JBGORW010000002.1, forward strand.
ATTGCTTAGCAACTTAAAAAAGTTTTAAAATTAACATAAATTGCAATATTAATTGCGACATTTTACCAATTTTTTTTAAAACTAATTTCGTGCAAAAATTTTTCAAATGGTGTTGCATAGTTTAAACATTTTCTTGGTCTGGAATTTATCAGCATTAAGGTTCTTATCAAGTCTTCTGTCTCTACTTTTGATATGTCGGTCTTCTTTGGGTAAAATTCTCTTAGAAGACCGTTGCTGTTTTCATTGCAACCTCTCTGCCATGAGCAGTAAGGGTCTGCAAAATAGAATTCTATTCCCAGCTTCTCCACTTCTTCCCAGCACGAAAATTCCTTCCCCCTGTCTGATGTGAAAGTCTTGAATGCTTCTTCTGGTATATTGGCTGTCAGCTGTCTTATTGCTTCCAGCATTGAACTTTTACTTCTATCTTCCATCTTTATTGCCACATAAAACCGTGTCTTCAATTCCACAAATGTTGCAAAGCAGGCTTTGCTCTCTCCTCTTGCTGAAACTACCGAGTCTAGCTCCCAATGCCCAAAAACTTCTTTTTTCTTTACTTCTTCCGGTCTGTCGTCAATTGACTTCCCAATATTGAATTTCCCTCTCGTCTCCTCAGTTTTCGCTCTCCTTCCCTTTCTTCTCAAGACATTCACCGAAACATCTAGAAAATTACTGTACAGCCAGTTATAGATAGTTTTAAATGACAGTCTCCCCTTTAATTCCCTTCCGACAATTTGTTCAGGCGACCAGGTTTTGCAGAGCCTGTCCTCTATCAGATTTTTCAATTCAGCAGTAATTTTTGAGTTTCTTCCTTTATTAGCAGATTTTGTATTGGCATCTTCTTGAGCATTTTCAGAATAGTATTCGCCATTAATTCTTTTGATTTCACGATAAATGGTAGTCCTGTGCCTGTTAAGGATTTTGGCAATTTTAGAAATTTTGTAATTTTCTTTTAGCAGGACCTCTAGTTTATTTCTTTCATTTATGGCTCATGATATATTTCCTTTCGTTAATGTTTTTGTCGTTACTAACATTTTAACACGAAATTATCATGAGTTTTTATATTTTTTTAGTTTGTCGCAATATATTTTACAATCTATGATTAACAAAAAAAGAAAAAACCACCTACAATGACAATTACTAAATCTTGTTGAAAGGTGGTTTTTTTTATAAAATTAAAATAACAATACTATTTCAAAATTCCAGACAAATAAACAAGGAAAAATATTGTAAACCCTGCTAAATATATAATTCCTGCCACTGATAAGAACCACAACCAAACAGGCAGCTTGTTATTGTCTTTAACAAGTGAAAAATTAAGATATGAATATACTGGAGCTGAAACAAATGAGAATATCATGGCAAAATTCATCATTGCGGCTACATTTCCAGCAAAAAAGAATACGATAACCATTGCCACAGCTACTGTTCCTATCATCCATATATTAAAATGTGATGTTTTAACTTCTTTTTGTTTCATAATTAATCTAAGACATTCAGCATTAGCACGTGAATAACCATCTACAACTGTAATTGTTGTACCAAAAATGCACATAAATGCGATAAATGCAATAAGAAGTCCTGACCAGTTTCCAATAACGCTTGAATACATTTGAATAAACTGCGCGATATAAGCTGCACTTGCTCCTTTAATCGCTGTTCCCGTTCCATATTGAATCAATGCTCCAAGTGCCAAAAATACAAAGGCTAGAATTGTTGTAACCCAGTAACCTACATTAAAATCCAACATTGCAAGTTTGTGGGGAACTTTCATATTTTGCTGTTTTTCAACAGTCCACATCGAATTAATTGCGGAAATTTCAATTGGAGCAGGCATCCATCCCATTAATGATACAATAAATGGCAATGCTGTTAGTTTCCAAGGCGATTGGATAACAAAATCTGGTGCCATCGGATGTTGTTTGAATAACGCAATAACAACTGCGATAATTGTTGCAACTGTCAATGAAATAACAATAAATTTTGAAGAACTGTCCAACAGGTTATAACCTCCAAATACCAGCATTGCAAGTGAACCTACAAGAACAATTGTAGTAAGCATGTTAATCATTGAAGCCATTGCCGCAGGAGTAAGACTGCTTAGAAATGTCAATTTTAAAATATTTGCTAAAATTGCCGCTGTCAAAATACCAATTGCCGCCACGTTAATAACTGCAGAAAATATATTCATAATAAAGAATACCCAAAGATAAATTTTCCCCTTTTCTTCATATCCTTCTATTAACGAATGTTTATGTTCTAGCGTATATTGGGTCCCAAAACGGAAAAATGGATATTTGAAAATATTGACTAAAATAACTATAATTGCCAATTGCCATCCATATAATGCACCTGCCTGCGTAGAGGCTACGATATGGGAACCTCCAATAGCTGCTGAAGCCATAAGGATACCAGGTCCAAAGGCTTTAAACTTGTGATACCAGCTTGAGTGAGTAGTTGTCATAAAAAATACCTTCCTTTTCTCTTAGTCTTTCCAAAAATTATAACAAATCATTTGATAGTCAAATTTTTGAAATTATAGGGGTATTATAACATTTTGTACTGAATATTCAAATTTTTTTTAGTGTTTTTATCAATATTTTTAATTTTTATTCGATTATTTTTAATATTTTTCTACCCTAATTTAAATACTTCGTCTTCAAAATGTCTTATCATTTCTCCATCAAAAAATTTTGACATTTCTTTTTCCATCATATCCACAAACAAATATTCACTTTCAAAATGTCCTACGTCTACAAGAATTTTTCCGTCTTCCAGAGCATCCAAAGCCTCATGATATCTCAAATCTCCAGTCAAAAAAACATCAATTTTATCTGCAACATCATCTAAAAATGAGCTTCCACCACCTGTAACAAGTCCAATTTTTCGTACATATGCATCTTTATTGCCAACATACCTTACATAGCTTATTCCAAGTGAATTCTTTATTCTTTCAAGTAAGTCTTCCAGTCTCATTTCCTCATTTAATATCTTTATTCTTGCAAGTCCGCTATGTACACGTTCCACCTTATTTTTTATTGGATTATAGTCTTCAAATTCGTGTTCATTAAAAATTATTTTTTCCCCATCTAGATTTAGTTTATCCATTATAAAGTCATTTAATCCATTAATTGCAAAATCAGAATTAGTATGAATTGAATAAACTGCTATTTTATTTTCTATTAATTTTAATAACTTTCTTCCATGTACAGTTTCATTTGTAATTTTCTTTAAACCTGAAAAAATAACTGGATGGTGTGAAATTATCAAATCTACATTGTTATCTACAGCTTGTTTTACAACTTTTTCTGTTACATCCAGACAAAATAACACTTTATTGACTTCCTTTGTGTTATCTCCCACAAGAAGTCCAACATTATCCCAGTTTTCAGCAACTTTAGGATTAAAGATTGTGTGAAGTTCTCCTATTATTTCCCATAATTTCATAATTTCCTTTTCCTTTCATTATTTTTCTTAATTTATTGTATAATTTGCCTCTTCATTATTTTCTACAAAATCATTTCTCATTAAGTCAATTGATAACTTATTAAGTGCCTTTTCCTTTAAAATATTTACATTGTGACTAGCAATGTTTAAAGATTTTGCAATTTCCTTTTCTGTATACACTTTATCATCCAGTCCATAAGTCATAACTAAAATCTGCTCATCTAGATAATTTAGTTTTTTAGGAATATTTTCAAGAATATACATCTGTGTAATTTTATCAGCCTTTTCCAATATCTGCGAATTTCCAATCAGCTCTTCAGGTTCTACCTCGTCAAATAGTTTTTCAAGCTGTTCAATATATTCTTTTGAAACATTCATCTGTTTACTTATTTCATCCATTGAAAATCCCATACTCCTGTCAACTTTTACTTTTAAATATAAAATATACGATAATTCAGATGATTTAATATCTTTTAACAGTTCCTTCTGAAATTCCAAAATATATTTTACAGCAAAATTTTTCACAAAAAATTCAGGCTCTTTTGTTATTTTCATAATTTCATCATAATAATTCAAACCTGACATAATTCCAAGTGTAGCTTCCTGAACTGTATCCAAAAACGAAAATCCATATTTTGAATAAAGCAAGCTTTCTTTTACTGCAATTTTTAAATATTTATCAATTAATTCTTCCCTTTCTTTCTCATTTTCACTTTTTTTCTCAAGTTCTTCGTATTTTCTCTTTATATCTTCTAAATATGATTTTATCATATCCTTTTCTTCAATAAAAATATTCTCGTCTTCTAATACGATAAAATCACTCCCATCAGTTGAAGTCCTAACCTCTGGAATATTTTCCAAATGGATAAATTTCAAAAATTCAAAAAATTCATCATCATTCATTGTATGATTTTCTATAATTTTTTCAAAACTGAAACTTCCTTTTTTTCTTATATCTTCAAAAACATTTTTTAACATCTTTTTTCCCCTTATTTTATTTATTATTTAGTTCATCTAAAAATCCTAAATATCTAAAAGGAGCTAAATAACAACTTTAGCTCCTGTAATCTTCCAATTTTTTTCTTCTGCTTGGATGTCTTAATTTTCTTAATGCTTTTACCTCAATCTGTCTAATACGTTCCCTTGTTACATTAAAGATTTTCCCCACCTCTTCAAGAGTTTTCTGAGAACCGTCATCTAGTCCATATCTATATCTAAGCACCATTTCCTCACGCTCATTTAATGTTTTTAATACTTCATCAAGCTGTTCCTTTAATAGAACTCTCGTTGTTGCGTCATAAGGATTCGCAAATTTATCATCTTCCACGAAATCTCCCAGTTCACTATCTTCTTCGCTTCCAACTGGAGTTTCAAGTGAAATCGGATCCTGATTCATTTCCAAAATACTTTTTACCTTTTCTACTGGTAATTCTAACTTTTCAGCCAGTTCCTCTGCTGTTGGCTCTTTTCCAGTTTCCTGTAAAATAATACGGCTTTCCTTTTTGATTTTATTAATTGTTTCAATCATATGAACAGGTATTCTTATTGTTCTTCCCTGATCTGCAATTGCACGTGTTATAGCCTGTCTAATCCACCAAGTTGCATAAGTCGAAAACTTGAATCCTTTTTCATATTCAAATTTTTCCACAGCCTTCATAAGCCCCATGTTTCCTTCTTGAATTAAATCCAGCATTTTCAAGCCACGATTTGTATGTTTTTTTGCGATACTGACAACAAGCCTTAAATTTGACTCTATTAATTTCTGTTTTGCTTCCTCCTCGCCATTTAAAACTCGTTGAGCATATTCGATTTCTTCTTCATAGCTAAGTAGTGGAATTTGTCCAATTTCACGCAAATACATTTTTATTGGTTCATCTACATCCATACTTTCTGCCATTTTTAACAAATCTGTCTGTAATAGTTTATCCACTTCCGAATCGTCGATTTCACTCTCTACAAATTCATCATGCGAATCTTCAAAATCCGATATTTCCATTTTTTCGATAGCTTCTATGGAATCAGGAACTTTTAATAAATCCTCTTTTTCCTTTATAGTATCTACGATTTGAACACCGTCATCAGTCAGTTTTTTTATTAACTGCTCGATTTTTTCAGTTGAAAATCCGATAGATAAAACAGAATTTATTTCTTCGTAACTTACAACTTTTTGCTCTCGTGCCTGTTTTATAAAATTTGCGAGACTATTTTTTAAATTTTGTTTTTTATCAGACATAATTCGGTCTCCTTATCAATATAAATTCATTATATAATTTTTCTATTTCACTAATTTTATTAATATTTTTTAATTTTGATAATATTTTTTTTAATTCAATTTTCTTAATTCTATCGTTTTCTTCCTCAGTTTTTTTTCTTTCCTCATCTATTTCACGCTCAAACCAGCCAGAATAAATTTCCCTAAAATAAATTTCCTTATCCTTAATGTCATTATCTGCCCGTAACTTCAAGTTTGTTACAATCTCCCTATTTTCTTCACTAATATCAATTTTATCAAGTTTCATTATATCAAAATCTATAGCTTTCAATTTTTCTATTAGTTCATTAAAAATCGGATGGCTAAATTCTTTATTTAAAAGTTCTATACACTTTTCCTTTTCTGATTTAAAAAATTCCAAGATATATATAAGTGTTTGTTCTTCCAGTTCAATATATAAATCTCTTTTTTGCTTTTTGTATTGAACTTTCTGATTTTCATAGATTCTTCTTTTTTTCATTTTAGAAGTTTTATTCGGCAAATTTTTGAGTTCCTCTTCTAAAACAAATTCATTAATTCCAAAATTAGCTGATAATCTTTGTAAATATAGATTTTTATTAAGATTATTTGTAACATTTGAAAAAAATGGTTTTAATCTTTCAATGAATTTTCTTTCTCCACTTATGTCATTCAAATCCAAATCTTTTGAAGCTTCCTTTGTTAAAAAATCAAAAATTTCTTCTGATTTCTTTACAACTTCTATAAATGCCTTTTTACCATTTTTTCTCAAGAACTCATCAGGATCCTTCTCATTTCCATCTATAACTAGACACTTTACGTCAAAATCATATTTTTTTAAAATGTATCCTGCTTTTATTATGGCATTTTTCCCAGCTTCATCGTTATCATATGAAATCAATATTTTATCTGTATATTTCTTTAAAAGTTGTGCCTGTTCCTCAGTAAGTGCAGTTCCAAGACTTGCAACTGCATTTTCAAAACCATTCTTTTGGGCTGTAAGTACATCAAGATAGCCTTCCATCAGTATCGCAAAGCCTTTTTTCCTAATATTTTCTCCTTGATGCTTTATTCCAAAAAGTTCATTTCCTTTTTTAAAAATAGGCGAATCTGGAGAATTTAGATATTTAGGCAAATTAGTATTTTTTTCAATTATACGTCCCCCAAATCCTACAATCTGAGAATTTATATTGTAAATTGGAAAAATCACTCTATTTCTAAAGCTATCATAAATTTCACCATTTTCATTTCTTTTGACAAGTCCTAATTCTATTATCTTTTCTTCTGGAAATTCTTTTTTTAATAAATGCTGAAATAATTCATCTCTTGAACTATTGGCAAATCCTATCCTAAATTTTCTGATTTCTTCAATAGAGAAGTCACGTTCCTTCATATATTCTAATGCTTCAGGATATTTTTCAATATTTTCTCTAAAAAATATCTGGGCTTCATTCATTATTTCGTAATATTCCTTGTTTACAGCCTTTTTTCTTTCAATTTCCTGATTGATTGTCCTATATTCCCTATTTTTCTTTAGCGGAATATTATACTTTCGCGATAACTCTTCTACTGCCTGAATAAAACTGACATCATTGATTTTCATATAAAACGAAATTACATTTCCACCAATTTGTGTACTAAAATCCTTAAAAATATTTTTTACTGGGCTGACTGTAAAAGATGGAGTCTTTTCATCTTTAAAAGGAGATAAGCCTTTATAATTTGAACCTGCCTTTTTTAAATTTACATATTCTCCAATCACTTGAACAATATCTAAATTATCAATTAATTTCTGTATCTCTTTTTCACTATAAATCATTATTTTTTATTCCTCCATAAAAAAACAGTCAATAAAAAATATTTACACTATTAGTATAATTTGTTTTTTTAAATAGTCAATACTTTATAAACAAATTTTTTTAATTTTCCTCATTAGTTTCACGAATTATTTCCACATCATCTTCCATAATATCTTTAAAAACTTCATCCATTATTTCCGATTTTTGCTTCCCTTTAGCAAATTCTCTTTTTGCAATTTTTCCTGATACAATTGCAAGTTCATATTTATTAGGTATTTTAGTCAATAGTTCATCTATTGTTATTTTTTCTTTTTTCATTTTTTATAATTTTCTCCTATTATTTTAGAATTTATATCAATTTTGTGGATTAATAATATTTATCAATGCTGTGCAAGATTCTTCAATATCATTATTTATTATAGTGTAATCATATTTTTTTTCATATTCCAGTTCTTTTAACGCATTTTTTAAACGTGTCTGAATGACTTCTTCTGTATCAGTATTTCTGTTACGAAGCCTTTTTTCAAGAGTTTCCATATCCTTTGTACGAAAAAATACCAATACAGCGTCTTTTTTCTTTTCCTTTGCAATTAATGCACCTTGCACATCAATTTCCAAAATTACATTTAATCCTTTATTTAAATTACTTTCTACTACTTCTTTCAATGTTCCATAATAATTTCCATGAACATTTGCATATTCATAAAATTCATCATTTTTTATTTTTTGTTCAAAAGTTTCTTTAGTTAAGAAAAAGTAATCTTTGCCATCGATTTCTCCGTCTCTTGGCTGTCGAGTTGTAGCTGATATTGATAATGGAATATTTAGTCGATCTTTTACTAATTTTGTAACTGTTGATTTTCCTGAGCCTGAAGGCCCTGAAACAATGAATAGTTTTCCTTTCATTAGAAACCACCTTTTATTTTTTTACGCGAATAAGGGAAATTTATATTCACAAATCTCCCTATTCACAATATTATATTAATAATCTAATTTTGACAGTAATATTAAAATTTTATATTCATAGTTGCTATTTACTAATCAAGTTTAAATTATCTTAATTATTCAACTTCTGCTGTTTCCTCAACAGTTTCTATAATTTCATTTGGATTGTCCTTCAAGGCACCTAAAGTTTCTGTAACTTCTACTTTTTCTCCATCTACTTCCACTTCAGTTTCCACAGCTTCCTCTTCTACAATATCATTTTTTAAGACTGCATCCAAATATTTATAATCATTGAACCCTGTACCTCCTGGCACTTTTTTACCAATAATTACATTTTCCTTCAATCCTTCAAGTCTGTCTGTTTTTCCTTCAACAGCTGCATTTGCAAGAACTTTTGTAGTTTCTTGGAACGATGCTGCAGAAATGAAACTTTCTGTATTTACAGCTGCTTTCGTAATACCTTGAATTACTGGTTCATAAGTTGCTGGACGTTTTCCTTTTGAAATTAATATTTCATTTTCACGTTCCACAATTTTTTTATCGATTAACTCATCTTCAAGGAATAATGAATCTCCAGCTTCTTTAACTTTAATTTTTTGGAACATTTGTTTTACGATTATCTCAATATGTTTATCGTTAACCGCAACTCCTTGCTCTCTATAAACTTGCTGTACTGATTCAAGAATAAATTGCTGTGCTTCTACAAGTCCTTTTATTTTCAAAATATCATGTGGCGAAACAGGCCCGTCAGTTATTTTCGCACCTTTTTCGATTAACATTTCATTAGTTACAACTAAATGCTCCCCAACAGGAACAGTGTATTCTTGGATTAATTCCCCTGTTTCAGGATCTTCAATCAAGATTAATCTCATACCTTTTTTCTTTTTGTCAGAGAAAACTACACGCCCTGCAACTTCTGATAAAATGGCTTTTCCTTTAGGATTTCTTGCCTCAAATAATTCTTGTACACGAGGAAGACCTCCTGTAATATCTTTATTTCCTTCTCCAGTTTTTAGGATTTTTGTAATAATTTGACCTTTTTTAACAGTTTCTCCTTCACTTACCATTAAATATGCCCCATAAGGAACTGCATATTCTACTTTCTTATCACCTTTTGTATAAATTATTATTCTTGGGTTTACATCATTACTTTCCACAGGTTTTATTGCTACTTTTTCAGTAACTCCATATTTTACATCAATATTTTCTTTTACATAAATATCTCTAAATTCTACTTTTCCTGCAACAGATGTAATAATCGGTATTTGATAAGGATCAAATTCTACTAGCACTTTACCTTTCTTAACAGAATCTCCATCTTTTACGTGTAAAGTTGAACCTGAAGGCACTTCATATCTATGTTTTCCTATTATTACACGTCCATTTTGTGAAACAACGATTTCTTTCCCTTCATCATTTACAAGTATAGATATATCTTTAAGCTTAACTTTTCCAGAAACATCAGCTTTATAATCTGACTGAACAGATGCCGCTGTTGCTACCCCTCCTGTATGGAAAGTACGCATTGTAAGCTGTGTACCAGGTTCTCCAATTGATTGAGCTGCAATAACTCCAACTGCTTCTCCTTTAAGAATTTCCTTGTGATTAGAAAGATCTAATCCATAACATTTTTTACAAACTCCTTTTTCCAGTTTACAAGTTAAAGGCGTTCTTATTTCTACTTCACGAATATCTAATTCTTCAATCTTCTTAATTAAATCATCAGTTATTAAAGTATTTCTTTTGGCAATTACTTTTCCTTCATGAATTAAGTCTGTTGCCAAGTTTCTTCCATAAATTCTTTCACTTAATTTTTCGATTACTTCCCCAGCATCCATCAAATCTGATACGACGATTCCATGTTCACATCCACAGTCATCATGATTTACAATAACTTCGTGTGAAATATCAACAAGTCTTCTTGTTAAGTATCCTGAATCGGCAGTTCTCAATGCTGTATCCGCAAGTCCTTTTCTCGCTCCATGTGATGACATAAAGAATTCAAGAATGTTAAGTCCTTCTCTAAAGTTGGCTTTAATCGGCATTTCGATAATACGCCCTTGCGTATCTGCCATAAGTCCACGCATTCCACCAAGTTGACGCATTTGTGCAATCGAACCTCTGGCTCCAGAGTTCGCCATCATATAAACTGGGTTAAATTCGTCCAAGTTATCCATCATTTCCTTAGTTACTTTTGAAACTGCCTCATCCCATATAGCGACTGTTCTTCTGTATCTTTCTGCATCAATAATTTCTCCAGATTTATATTGTTCCTCAATTTCAGCCACTTCATTTTCAGCTTTTTCCAAAATAGCCTTTTTGCTTTCAGGAATTTCCAGATCTTCAATTCCAACAGTAATTCCAGCAAGTGTTCCATAATGGAATCCAAATTCTTTAATTTTATCAAGTAATTCAGATGTTTTTTCAAATCCAAATTTTTTATATAATTCAGCGATTAATTTTCCTAATTCACCTTTACCAAAAGTTTTTGTATAATCTCTCACTTCTTTTGGAAGCATTGTATTGAACATAAGACGTCCAGGTGTAGTTTGTATTGTTTGCCCATCAATTCTTACATTTACAAGTGCGTGAACTGCAACTTGTCCATTTTGGTATGCTGTAATCAACTGATTTTTGTTAGAGAAAGATTTTCCTTCTCCTTTAACACCTTTTCTTTCTTTTGTCATATAATAACATCCCATTACCATATCTTGCGATGGAACTGCTATTGGTCTACCACTCGATGGTGCAATAATATTATTTGTTGCAAGCATTAATAATTTTGCTTCCATTTGAGCTTCTTGTGACAATACCAGGTGGACTGCCATTTGGTCTCCATCAAAATCTGCATTAAAAGCAGAACATACAAGTGGATGAAGTCTTATTGCCTTCCCTTCAATTAATGTTGGCTCAAAAGCTTGAATTGAAAGTCTGTGCAATGTTGGCGCCCTATTTAAAAGAACTGGGTGATTTTTTATAATTTCTTCAATCAATTCCCATACATTCTCATCTTCTTCCTCAACCATTTTCTTAGCCACTTTTATATTTGAGGCAAGTTCCCTTTTTACAAGTTCTCTCATTAAAAATGGTTTATACAGCTCAAGTGCCATTTTTTTAGGAAGTCCACATTGATTCATTTTTAAATTTGGCCCAACGACGATAACCGATCTTCCTGAATAATCCACACGTTTTCCTAGTAGATTTTGTCTAAAACGTCCTTGTTTCCCTTTCAGCATATCAGAAAGCGATTTTAATTCCCTGTTGTTTTGTGTAACAACTGGTTTTCCACGTCTACCATTATCAATTAATGCGTCAACTGCTTCCTGAAGCATTCTTTTTTCGTTTTTTATCACGATTTCAGGCGCTTTTATTGACATCAATTTTTTAAGTCTGATATTTCTGTTGATTACTCTTCTGTATAAATCATTCAAGTCAGAAGTGGCAAATCTTCCACCATCTAATTGAACCATCGGACGTAAATCCGCAGGAATTACAGGTAATACAGTCAAGATCATCCATTCTGGTCTGTTCCCTGCTTCTATCAAATCTCTAACTACTTTTAATCTTTTTATAATTTTTCTTCTCTTTTGTGTAGAGTGTTCTGTATCCATTTCTCCTTGCAAAGTTTTTTCTAGTTCAAACAAATCAATTTCCTCAAGCAAGGCTAGAACTCCCTCAGCTCCCATTTTTGCTGTAAATTCATTTTTAAACTGATTTTCATATAATTTATATTCACGTTCAGTCAGAATTTCACCTTTTTGAAGCCCAGTTTCTCCTGGATCAGTCACAATATATCTTGAAAAATATAGAACTGATTCCAATTCTTTCGTACTGATTCCCAATAAAAGGCTCATTTTGTTAGGCGTACCTTTAGAATACCAGATATGTGCAATTGGAGTAGCAAGTTTTATATGTCCCATTCTTTCACGTCTAACTTTTGAAGTTGTTACTTCAACACCACATTTTTCACATACCATGCCTTTGTAACGCATTCTCTTGTACTTCCCACAGGCACACTCATAATCCTTAGACGGCCCAAATATTCTTTCACAAAATAATCCGTCCATTTCAGGTTTTAAAGTTCTATAATTTATTGTTTCGGCTTTTGTAATTTCACCATACGACCATTCCAAAATCTTTTCTGGCGATGCCAATTTTATTTGAATACTGTCAAAATCTCTTATACTCATTCGTTAAGAGCCTCCTCTATTCTTTAATTCCACTTTTTTTGAAAAGTAAAGTGGGAAAACTTTTTATATTTTAATTTTTAATTTAAAATTCCGTTTTTTACCCATTTTTTCTAAGCATCTATATTCTTGTCTAGTTCAATTTGTTCTCCATCTTTATCATAAAGAGCAACATCTAATCCAAGTGACTGGAATTCCTTAATTAATACTCTAAATGATTCTGGAGCGTCTGCTTCTGGCATTTCCTGTCCTTTTACGATAGCTTCATAAGTTTTTGTTCTTCCACTGATGTCGTCTGATTTAACTGTAAGCATTTCTTGAAGGATATTTGACGCACCGTAGGCTTCCAATGCCCAAACTTCCATTTCCCCAAGTCTTTGTCCACCAAATTGGGCTTTTCCTCCAAGTGGTTGCTGAGTAACAAGTGAATATGGTCCAATTGCTCTAGCATGCATTTTGTCCTCTACCAAGTGGTGAAGTTTTAGCATATACATACGTCCAACTGTTACTGGGTTGTCAAATGGCTGTCCAGTTCTTCCGTCAATCAGTTTTACTTTACCAGTTCTGCTGTATCCAGCTTCTTCCAAGTAATTTTTAACATCTTCTTCACTTGCTCCATCAAATACTGGTGTTGCAATATATTTGTCAATATCTCCAATTGCAAGTCCCAAATGCACTTCCAAGACCTGTCCGATATTCATACGTGATGGCACTCCAAGCGGATTAAGACAGACATCTATCGGCGTTCCATTTTCTAAATGTGGCATATCTTCAACTGGTAATACTCTTGAAATAACCCCTTTGTTTCCATGACGTCCAGACATTTTATCCCCAACCATTATTTTTCTTTTTTCTGCAATATAAATTCTGATTAGTTTATTTACTCCAGCTTTCAAATCATCTCCGTTTTCCTTAGATAATTCAAGTACGTCTACAACAGTTCCTTTTACTCCGTGTGGAAGTCTTAATGAAGTATCTCTTACATCTTTTGCTTTTTCCCCAAAGATTGCACGTAATAATTTTTCTTCTGCTGGTGGTTCAGTTTCCCCTTTTGGAGTTACTTTTCCAACAAGGATGTCATCAGGAGTTACATGAGCTCCTATTCTTACAATTCCATTTTCATCAAGATTTCTCAAAGCTTCTTCAGAAACATTAGGAATTTCTCTTGTAATTTCTTCATCTCCTAATTTTGTAGTTCTTGCTTCAATATCAAATTCTTCAATATGAATTGATGTAAATACGTCATCTTTTCTAAGTCTTTCAGAAATAAGGATTCCATCCTCAAAGTTATATCCTTCCCAAGGCATAAATGCCAGCAGGATATTTTTACCTAATGCCAAATCTCCACCCGCAGTAGATGGTCCATCTGCAATAATGTCACCTTTTTTAACTTTATCTCCCAAATCAATAATTGGTTTTTGGTGTAAGCACATTGATTGGTTAGATTTTTCAAAGTTTAATAATCTATGGTAATGTTCTTTTCCTTCTTTATCAGTTACAATAATTTTTCTTGCATCCACAAAAGTTACAGTTCCTGCTGCTTTTGAAGTAATTACTGCTCCTGAATCCACAGCAACTTTTCTTTCAAGCCCAGTTCCTACATAAGGAGCCTGTGTTTTTAATAAAGGTACTGCTTGACGTTGCATATTTGAACCCATCAATGCACGGTTGGCGTCATCATGTTCCAAGAATGGAATTAATCCTGCTGAAACAGATACTAGCTGTTTAGGTGATACATCCAAAATATCAACTTTTGATTTATCAATATGCACAATTTCATCTCCATAACGGCAAACAACTTCATCAGTCAAGAAATTTCCGTCTTTATCAATAGGAGTATCAGCCTGTGCAATAAACAGTCCTTCCTCTTCATCAGCTGCTAAATATCTAATATCATTAAAATCAGCTTTTCCATCGTTTATTTTTACAAATGGAGTTTCTATAAACCCGTATTTATTAACTTTTCCATAAGTTGAAAGTGAAGCAATAAGTCCGATATTTGGTCCTTCTGGAGTTTCTATTGGACAAATTCTTCCATAATGCGAGTTATGAACGTCACGCACCTCAAATCCTGCTCTATCTCTTGAAAGTCCCCCTGGTCCTAATGCTGAAATTCTTCTCTTATGAGTCAATTCTGACAATGGATTAGACTGATCCATAAATTGTGACAGCTGTCCACTTCCAAAAAATTCAAGAATTAATGCATTTAATGGTTTTGTATTTAAAAGACTTTGTGGAGTCAGTGTTGTGATATCTTGAATTGTCATTTTTTCTCTGACCATTTTAGACATTTTAAGCATTCCACCTTTTATTTGGATAGAAAGCAACTCTCCAACACCTCTTACACGTCTATTTGATAAGTTGTCAATATCATCTGTAAAGCCTTCTCCGCTTACAAGATTTTTTACGTATTCAATAGTTTGTAAAACATCTTCTTTTGTCAGTACAATCACATCTGCTGGTACATCTATTTTCAGTCTTTTGTTAATTTTATATCTTCCAACATCTGCTAAATCATATCTTTGCGGATTAAAAAACATCTGTTTAACAAGCGATCTTGCACTGTCCACAGTTACTAGATCTCCTGGACGCAATTTTCTAAATACTTCAATAACAGCTTCGTCACTATTTTTTGTACTATCATGCACTAAAGCGTTTGCAATAATTCTATCTTCAGGCTTCACTTCCCAAATATTAATTACAGGCACTTTCGCATCAATTATTTTCTGAATTACAGGCATATCAATAATTTCTTCTGCTTCTGCAACAAACTCTCCTGTCTCTTCATCTAAAATATCTTCCCTTACAAAACTTCCTTCTAATCTTGAACGTAAAACTTCTTCCAGCTCAGTATCTCTATATTTTGAATAAAGTTCTGACAACTCTACTTCTTTTTCTTCAAAGAAATGATTCATAATTTCCGTATTATTTTGGAAAAAATCAACCGCTTTTAAAAATACTGGCAATAATACTTTCTTTCTTCTATCAATTTTTACATTTAAGATGTCATTTTTATCAGTTTCAAATTCAAGCCATGTTCCTTTATAAGGGATAATTTTCCCAATAAACACATCTTTTCCTGTCTGAATATTTAATTCCTTGTTAAAAGTAATTCCTGGTGATCTGTGTAATTGAGAAATAACGACTCTTTCAGCACCATTTATAATAAATGTCGCTTTATCAGTCATAAGTGGTATATCTCCGAAATGAACTAATGTTTCCTGAATTTCTCCTGTTCTCTTGTTAGTTAATTTTAATCTAACTTTTAATTGTCCAGAATATGTTTTACCTCTTTTTTTACATTCCAATTCATCATTTAAAGGCTCATCATTATCGTGAATTTCATACCATAAGTATTCTAATTTTAGTAATCCATTGCTGGATTCAATTGGAAAAATTTCATTAAAGATTGCTTCAAAACCTTTATTTTCTCTTTTTTGAGGTGGCACTTTAGTCTGTAAAAAATCTTCATAAGAATTTAGTTGAAATTCTAAAAAGTGCGGCATTTCCCCTCTATCTACTATTTTCCCGAAACTATATCTTTCAATAAGTTTGTTCATTTAAAAAATTCCTCCCTATAAAAGAACACATTCTTCTTAAATTCAAATCAAAAATTAAATTTAAAAATTCAAACTTCATCTAAAAATGTTCTCATAATTTCGATTTGTTATTTCACGTCACTTAAACTAAGCAACCTTTATAAAAACTCATATCGTTATACTATAAAAAACTAAAAAATAGACTAAAAATACTCCTGTTTTAAACATGTAAACCTCTATATTTAGCCTTAAAGTTAATTATACCAAAACTACTTTCAGATTTGATTATTTAAAAACAACTGAATTCATCTAAAAGTAATCCTTTTCGATATTCTTTTAGAAGTAGCTTTATCGTATTATAATTATGAATTTGTTTGACTTATTTATAAAAATTAATACAAAAAAGAATAATTAATTATTCAATTTTAAAGTTTTGTAGTGGAAAAAGACACTCTCCATAATCCTTAAGAGTGTCTTCACTATTGATTTTCTTTTTACTATTTTAATTCTACAGTTGCTCCTGCACCTTCTAATTGAGCTTTTATTGCTTCAGCTTCTTCTTTAGCAACTCCTTCTTTAATTGCTTTTCCACCAGCTTCAACTAATTCTTTAGCTTCTTTAAGTCCTAATCCAGTAATTCCTCTTACTTCTTTAATTACTGCTAATTTAGCTCCTCCTGCAGATACTAAGATTACATCAAATTCAGATTTTTCTTCAGCTGCTGCACCTCCTGCTGCTGCACCTCCTGCAACTGCTACTGGTTGAGCTGATACTCCAAATGTTTCTTCAATAGCTTCAACTACTTCTTTTAATTCTAATACAGACATAGCTTTTAAATCTTCTATAAATTGTTCTTTATTAAATGCCATTATTTTATTTCCTCCTAATTTTTTTATTTATTTTTATATTTTTAAAATTATTTTATGTTTAAAATTACTCTGCTGATGCTCCAGTTTCTTTTTGTTCTGCAACATTTGTTAATGCAACAGCCAACATTCTAACTGGCGACAACAATCCATAAGCAATTTGACCAAGTAATTCGTCTCTTGATGGTAATTTAGCCAATGCTTCAACAGTTGACACGTCAACTCTTTCAGACTCTAGCAATCCACCTTTAATTGATAATTTATCTTTTAATTTTTTCCCAAAATCAAAAATTAATTTAGATGGTGCAACTCCATCTTCATATCCTAATGCGAACGATGTAGTTCCTTCTAATAAATCATCAACATTTGTATCAAATCCCGCTTCTTTCAATGCTATTTTAAACAATCTGTTTTTAGCAACGAAATATTCTACTCCTGCTTCTCTTGCAGTTTTACGAAGTTCAGTATCTTCATTAACACTAATTCCTTTATAATCAACAAATACTACCGCTTTAGCTTCTTTTAATTTTTCAACTAAACTTTTTACTGCTTCTAATTTTGCTTGTGCTGGCAATTTGTTTCACCTCCTTATAATAAAAAGCCTCTGAAACAAAAACAATAAGCCCAGAGGTATCATACTATAAAAATATCTATTATTCTAATATCTATTTGTAATAATATTTACCTCGGTAGGGTTTAAAGAACTTTCATTCTACCTACTGTCTTTGGTTATTATTTATATGATTTATGTGTCACAAATCAATATGTATTATTATACAATAACTTTATAAAAAATGCAAGCATCTTTTAAAAAATTATTTTTAAATCACACATTTATCTAAATTACCGAATAGAAAAAATCTACTCGGTAATATTATTTTTTACTATTCAGCTACAAATGCTCCAGCCAACAATGGATCAATTTTAATTCCAGGTCCCATAGTTAATGAGATTGCAACCGTTCTTAAATATTGTCCTTTTGAAGCTGCTGGTTTTAATTTAATAATTTGATCTAAAGCAACTTTAAAGTTTTCTACGATAGCTTCTTTTGTAAAGTCAACTTTTCCAATTGGTAAGTGAATTGATCCTAATTTATCAACCTTGAACGCAACTTTTCCTTTTTTAAATTCTTGAACTGTTTGTTCAACATTTGTTGTAACTGTTCCTGATTTAGGATTAGGCATTAATCCTTTAGTTCCTAAGATTCTTCCTAATCTACCTAATTTAGGCATCATATCAGGTGTAGCAATTACTAAATCAAAATCTAACCATCCATTTTGAATTTTGTTAATGTATTCATCATCTCCAGCAAAATCTGCTCCTGCAGCTAATGCTTTGTCAATATTTTCTCCACTTGTGATAGCTAAAATTCTTACAGTTTTACCTGTACCATTCGGCAATGAAACTGTACCTCTTACTTGTTGATCAGCATGTCTTGGATCTACTCCCAATCTTATTGCCAACTCTACTGTTTCCACAAATTTAGCACTTTTAGTTTCAAAAACTAATTCCAATGCTTCTTCTGGTGTGTAAACTTTCATTTTATCTACTTTTTGAGAAATGTTATTATATCTTTTTCCTCTTTTTGCCATTTATTATTTCCTCCTCTGTGGTAATTGAATTTACTAAATCTCCCACTTGTTTTACTAATCGTTTAATTTTTTTATTATAGAATTATATTATCGGTTATTAAAATTTCTTTTTTATTATTCAGAAATTTTGATTCCCATACTTCTTGCAGTTCCTGCAATAATATTCATAGCTGCTTCAACTGATCCAGCATTTAAGTCTGGCATTTTTGTTTCTGCAATTTCTTGTAATTGAGCTTTTGTTATAGTTCCAGCAACTTCTTTTAAAGAGTTTCCAGCACCTTTTTGAACTTTAGCCGCTTTTTTCAACAAATCTGATGCAGGTGGAGTTTTTAAAACAAAAGTAAAACTTCTATCTGCATAAACAGTGATTTCTACTGGAATTACAAATCCCATTTTATCTTGTGTTTGAGCATTAAATGCTTTACAAAATTCTGCAATATTTACCCCGTGTTGTCCTAATGCAGGTCCTACTGGTGGTGCAGGATTCGCTTTCCCCGCTTCTAATTGTAATTTAATCTTCCCGATTACTTCTTTAGCCATTTTTCCTCCTTTGTGGTAATTGAATTTGTTAAATCTCCCACTTTTTCTTTCAAATTAAAATTTCGCTAATTATTATTCTTTAATAATACTTTTGTTTTTCAATTTTATTTTTGACTTTTAATAGTCTATTTTTTCTATTTCGGTATGCTCTACTTCTACTGGCGTTAAACGTCCTAAAACTTCAAGCATAACCTTTACTTTACCGTGTTCGTAGTCAATTTCAGAAATTTCTCCTTGTTGTCCATCAAAAGAACCGCTTTTAACATTAACAACTTCACCAACTTCAAAATTAATATCAAATCTTGGTATTCTTTCTTCACCTTCGACATCAATACCAACTTTAGCAAGCAAATCTGAAGCTTCTTCATCAGACAACGGTATTGGATCACTTCCAACCCCTACAAATCCAGTAACTCCATTGGTATTTCTTATAACATACCAAGCATCACTGTCAACACGATATCCTAATCCTAGCTCATTTTCTTCTCTAACAGAAAGCATTTCTATCATTACGTAACTTGGAAAAAGTTTTCTTGAAACTTTTACTTGTTTACCACGCTTTTCTTCTAGAACCTCTTCTTCAGGAACTAAAATTCTAAAAACTCTATCTGTCAAGTCAAGCGACTCTATTCTTTTTTCAAGATCTGCCGCCACTTTTTTTTCATAGCCAGAATACGTATGAATTATATACCATTTTTTTTCGTATACAATTTCATCTTCATTTTTTTCCTTTGTTTCAGTCACTTTACGCGCCTCCTATAAGATTTTTCAAAATATCACTTATCTTTGCTAGCACAAAATTAAACGCTGTATCAAAAAGTAGTGTATATATCGCTATAAATGCTGTCATAAGAATCACAATTATAGTTACATGATAAACTTCTATTTTATCAGGCCAATATATCTTTTTATATTCTTCACGTAAATTTCCCAAAACTTCTTTTAAATTAAATTTACTCATGATTTTCTCCTAGAATTATTTAGGAATTTAAACAAAACCTAAACACTGACTGTATAATCATTTAACACTTGATTAATTTTTATGATATTAATCAAATTGATACTTTCAAAAAAAAATTCCCATAAAATAAAATGGCAGGCCAGGCAGGAATCGAACCCGCAACTTTCGGTTTTGGAGACCGACGCTCTACCAATTGAACTACTGACCTATCTACTTTTATGAGATTATTTAACTTCTCTATAAAGAGAATGTCTTTTAAGCACTGGATTGTATTTTCTTAACTCTAATCTTTCAGGATGAGTTTTTTTGTTTTTAGTTGTAACATAATGTCTCAACTTAGTTTCAGTGCATTCTAAAATAACTTGTACTCTCATCGTTTTCTATCCCTCCCAATAAAATATTGGTATTACCAGAATAAACTAGCTCATTTATAATACCATACTCTGTATTTTTTGTCAACACTATTTTCTTTACTTTTTGTTTTTTTAGTGTATAGATGTCAAACATTTGTTACAAAAATATACAAAAAAACTTTCTTATACATTTCTAATTCCTTAGTACTCCTTAATTTGCATTTTATGTACTTATTAAATTTATAAAATTTATTTTTTAAGAAGTTTAACAATTGCTTTACTTAATTTATTTAATCTTCTATTATAATTCCACCAAAACGAACCATATAAAATCTTGGATCATGAAAATTAATTTTTTTCTTAATTTTTCTATTCAATTCTTCTTTTGTTGTTCCTAAAACTTCTATCTCATTTTTTTGATTTATAATAAAATAAATTTTATTATTATTACCAATTTTTCCATAACAAATCCAATAATTTCTTATTTTTTTTAATTCTGAAATTTCGCCATAGTAAATTAATTTTTTATTTTTTTCTTTTATATATAATTTATTACGATTTTCATTCAATATATACTCTGAAGTAGTTATTGTTTCGAAAGAACTGATTAACTTATATTTCGAAGTTAAATCTAAATAAAATTTAGGGAAAGGATCATCATAAGTTATAATTGAAAAAAAAACAGGTTTAATTATATGATAATATGTATTTCTTATTATAAGAACTCCTAAAAATGTCAAAAAACAAAATAATATTTTTTTTTTCATAACATTACCTCTTTTTAGAATTTTTTTAAGATTTTTAATATTCAAATTTCAATCCAACAGGGTTTTTAAATTCATCTGTGTAGCTTATACTTCTTTTGTCCGCAATTAAATATCTCTCTAAAATTATATTTTAACAAACAGAAAATTAGTTTTTTTCATTTGATTGTCCAAAGTTTTGGATGCACTTTAAATTTAATTTCAAAAAAGCACTCTGTTTCCAAAGTGCTTATTTTTTTTTACTAAAGTTATATTTTAAAATCAAGCTTAAAAATTAATTGATTTATTAGTTCAATTTTTAAAAATTTGAACATATTATTGCTACTCAACAATAACTTCCACAACTTCATCTACCGTAAATCTAGAAAAATATTCACCAATATCAACTGTTTCTAATTTTTCTTTCACAGCTTCCCTTGTATATTTCGTATCTTTCAAAAGATTTTCAATTTCACTCAAATCTTCATTTTTACCAAAGAAATCTCCATAGAATTTGATATTTTTAATTCTGGAATTTTCTACTGTGGCAAAAATTTGGATTTTACCATTTTCAAATCTATTTCCTCTAGTTATATTAAATTCTGGCGACTCTCCGTAATTCCATTCCCAGCTTCTCTTAATTTCAGCTCTCTTGGCAATGTAATCCAGCTCCTCTTTGCTAAAAACATACTCTTTCATATCTGGATACTGTTTTTTCATATATTCCATTATTTTTTCACCAAATTCATTTACCGTGATAGGTTCTTTCAAATGAGGAAGTATGTTTGTAACACGGCTTCTTACTGATTTTACGCCTTTTGACTCAATTTTATCCTTTGAAACTTTCAATGCATTTCCTAATTCTCCAAAATTTACATCAAATAATAGACATCCATGGTGCATTACACGTCCTTTTATGTATGCTTGAGCGTTTCCACAAAATTTCTGTCCATCTATTTCCAAATCATTTCTACCTGTAAATTCTGCTTTTACTCCCAATTCTGCTAGAGTTTCTATAATTGGCTTTGAAAATTCCTTAAAGTTAAAGCCTTCCTTATCTTCCTGCTTATTGGAAATAATTGTGTAGTTTAAGTTGTTTAAATCATGGTAAACTGCACCTCCTCCAGAAATTCTACGAACAACATGAATTCCTTTTTCACGAGTATATTCTGTGTTAATTTCCTCAATTGTATTTTGATATTTTCCTACAACAATTGTTGGCTCATTTATCCAAAGTAAAAATATTTCGTCAATATCACGCAGCTGCTTAAAGCAATATTCTTCCAAAGCAATGTTAAATGCTGGATCATTTGACTTACTAACATAATATTTCATATGTTTAAAATTCCTTTCAAAATTTCAATTTATTTCACTTTTTTATTATTTTCTTTTTCTAGGTAAATGAATCGCTTCATCTAATGCATCTGCACATGCTTCAAACAGAGCTTCTGAGTAAGTTGGATGAGCATAAATTGTTTTAATCACTTCATCTACTGTAATTTCCATTGCCATAAGCCCTGATGCTTCGTTAATCATTTCTGCCGCTGATGGTCCTACAATGTGCACCCCAAGAATTTCGTCATATTTTTTATCAACTATAACTTTTACAAATCCTGCTGATTCCCCTGAAGCCAACGCTCTTCCATTTGCTGCGAACTGGAATTTACCAACTTTAATGTCATATTTTGCTTTTGCTTCTTCTTCTGTAAGTCCTGCCATTGCCACTTCTGGCACTGTATAAATTGCCGATGGAGTTGTTTCAAGTCTGATTTCTCTATGGTTTCCTTGAACCGCATTTTCAGCCGCAACTTCTCCCATTCTAAATGCTGCATGAGCAAGCATCTTAATTCCATTTATATCTCCAGGCGCATAAATTCCAGGTACACTTGTTTCCATATATTTGTCAACTTTAATTCGACCTTTTTCCATTTCTAGCTCAATTTCTCCAATAGCTTCTAAATCAGGTACTCTTCCGATTGACAATAATGCTTTTTCAGAAACAATGTCATCATGTCCGTCAACTTTGATCGTTAAGTTGTGTCCATCATCAACTATTTCCTTAATTTGTGTAGAAGTTAATATTTTCATTCCTTTTTTCTCAAGCTCTTTTCTAAGTACAGCTGAAGATTCCCTGTCTACTCCTGGTACGATTCTATCCATCATTTCCACAACTGTAACTTCACTTCCAAATGATAAGAACACTTGTCCAAGCTCAATTCCAACAACTCCTCCACCAATTACAGTAAGTGATTTTGGAATTTGCTGTATGTCTAAAATGTCATCACTTGTAAGAACTTTGTTGCTTTCAATTCCAGGAATATTGATTTTTCCAACTTTCGATCCACCAGCTAAGATTATTTTATCAGCTCTTAAAACAGTTTCTCCATTTACAACAACATCTTTATCCTTATTGATTTTTCCAACTCCATTAAACATTTTAATTTCGTTGCTCTTTAAAAGTCCTCTTACACCATTTGTCAATGTTTTAACAATTTCATTTTTCAACTGCACAACTTTTGGCATGTCAATTGTGTATTTTTCACTTTCCAAAATAATTCCTCTTTTGCTTGCCATTTCGATACCTTCGAGAATTTCAGCATTTTTAAGGAATGTTTTTGTAGGAATACATCCTCTGTTCAGACAAGTTCCTCCAAATTCATTTTTTTCTACAACTGCCACTTTTGCACCAAGCTGAGCTGCACGAATTGCCGCTACATATCCAGCAGGCCCTCCACCAATTACAACGACATCAAATTCATCTTCTGCCTTTTCTTTTTTAGGTGCAGGTTGAGCCACATTTTCTGATTTTGGCTGTGAAGCTTGTGCTGGAGCTGCACTTGCTGTATTTGCTGAACCTGCTTCTGGAGCTGCTTCTCCTTCTGCACCAATATATCCGATAATTTCTGTAACAGGTACAGTTTCTCCATCTCCTTTTACTATTTTTATCAAATATCCTGATGCTTCAGCTTCCAGTTCCATACTTGTCTTATCTGTCATTATTTCAAGTAAAATTTCCCCTTCTTCTACCTTTTCCCCTTCTTTTTTATTCCATTTTATAATCTGCCCTTCCGTCATATCTATTCCAGCTTTAGGCATAATTATCTCTGTAGCCATAAAATTCACTCCTTTATACTCAAATAATTTTACATTTCATATTTTCTATCTAATTTTAAATTAACAAAGAAATTGGATTTTCCAAAGCATTTTTCAAATCCTGCATAAATTTAGCTCCAGCAAGTCCATCTACCACTCTGTGATCGATTGTAAGTGTCAAAGTCATCATTGGACGAACTGTAATTTCACCATTTACAACAACAGGCTTTTCAACTGTAGAAGAAACTCCCAAGATTGCTGAATTTGGCTGATTTATTATCGGGTTAAAGCTTTGTACTCCAAACATTCCAAGATTACTTATTGTAAATGTGCTTCCACTTTGCTCATCAGGTGTCAACTTCATATCCAATGCTTTTTTCACTATCTTCTTAGATTCAACAACTAATTCGCTAAGTGTCATTTTATCTGCACCTTTTACAACTGGCACAAGAAGTCCACCGTCAAATCCTACTGCAATCGCCAAGTTTACATAATTATGCAGAATAATCTGTGTCCCATCTTCTGACAAACTTGAATTTACAAACTTGTGCTTTAACAAAGTTTTTATAACTGCAAATGAAATAATGTCTGTTATTGTAATTTTCTTTCCTGTACTTTCCAAAATTGTATCAAGTATTTTCTTTCTTAGTGCAATAGCTTCTGTCATGTCAATTTCGTAATTAAGTGCAAATGTAGGTGCTGTTAGATAACTTTCTGTCATACGTTTTGAAATAACTTTTCTCATTGCTGACATTGGCACAATTTCTATATCCTGCTGTGCAACTGCTTTTTCTTCTGCGACAACAGCTTTTTCATGTCTTGCCAAATCTTCCGTTTCCTGTGGCTTAGCAATCAATTTCAAAATATCATCTCGCATTATTTTTCCATTGTATCCTGTCCCAACAACACTTTCCAGCTCAATGTTATGATCCAACGCAATCTTTCTTGCAAGTGGCGATATTCTAATATGATTTTCAAATTTAAATGTTTCTACATCTTCCTTATGAACACGTCCGTTTGCTCCACTACCTTTCACAAGAAAAAGATCAAGTCCCATCTGCTGTGCTAATTTACGTGCTGCAGGAGTAGCTCTTAACTCATTATTTTCCATAGCTTCTTCCTTTCTATTTTATTTCTTCCTATATATTTTTTATTGTTTATTTTTTACTTTTCTAATTGCTTCTACAATTTTTTCCACACTTGGAACCATCGCTGTTTCAAGAGTGTGATTATAAGGTATTGGTACATCTTCCCCTGCTAATCTTACTATTGGATGATCCAAATAGTCAAATGTGTCACTTTCTGAAATAATTGCAGAAATTTCTCCGATAAACCCGCTTGTTTTGTGAGCATCATTTACTAAAATTACTCTTCCAGTCTTTTTCACAGAATTTAATATAATTTCCTTATCTAATGGAACTAATGTTCTTGGATCTACAACTTCTACGCTAATTCCTTCACCTTCTACAATTTCTGCTGCCTTCATTACTCTTTCCAGCATTCTTCCATAAGTTACAATTGTAATATCTTTTCCTTCTTTTTTAATTTCACCTTTTCCTAAAGGAATAACAAATTCAGGGTCTGTAGGAACTTCACCTTTCATATTGTATTGTGCTTTATATTCAAGGAAAATTACTGGGTTATTATCACGAATTGCTGATTTTAAAAGCCCTTTTACATCCGCAGGTGTTCCTGGCGCAACAACTTTTACTCCTGGAATATGAGTAAACCAAGATTCAAGTGACTGTGAATGCTGTGCTGCCGAACCCACTCCAGAACCTGCCGCACATCTGAATGTTACTGGCACTTGTCCTTTTCCACCAAACATATATCTAGTTTTTGCCGCCTGATTTACAATGTTATCCATCATATAAACGATAAAATCCATAAATGTTACATCAACTATAGGACGAAGCCCTGTCATTGCAGCACCAACTGCAGCTCCAGAAATTGCCGACTCTGAAATTGGAGTATCTTTTATTCTTTCTGGCCCAAATTCATCCAGCATTCCAACTGATGTTCCAAAATCCCCTCCAAAAATTCCTACATCTTCTCCCATTAAAAATACATTTTCATCTCTTCTCATCTCTTCCGACATTGCTGTAATAATTGCCTCTTTTACAGACATCAACTTTGTTTCCATTTTCTATCTCCTTTTCTAATTCGCAAATATATCTTCAAATGCAGATTCCAACGTAGGTTCTGGACTATTTTTTGCAAATTCTACTGCATCTTCAATCTGTTTTTTTGATTTTTCTTCAAGCTCTACTAATTCTTCCTCTGTTGCAATATTATTTTCAAGTAAGTAATTTCTGAATTTTAAGTTAGGATCTTTTAACTTCCATTCGTCAACTTCTTCTTTTGTTCTGTATTTTCCAGGATCAGAACTCGAATGTCCGAACCATCTGTAAGTTACGCTTTCAATAAATACAGGTCCTTTTCCTTCTCTCACATCCTTTACAGCCTTTTCAAAAGTTTCATAAACTGAAAGAACATCATTTCCATCTTCAATAAAATATCCTGGCATTCCATAAGCTGCAGCCCTTTGATAAAGATGCTCCACTTTTGCAACACTATTAATTGAAGTACTTATTCCATATCCATTATTAATTGCATAAAAAATAACAGGTACATTCCATACTGACGCCAAGTTCATTGCTTCGTGAAAGCTTCCTTCATTTGTAGCCCCATCTCCGAAAAAGCAAACCACTATTTTCCCAGTATTTTTTACTTTTTGAGTATAAGCTGCACCAACTGCCATTCCGTGTCCACCACCAACAATTCCGTTTGCTCCCAAGTTTCCACTTTCTAAATCAGCAATGTGCATCGAACCACCTTTACCTTTACAAGTTCCAGTAGCCTTTCCCATAATTTCAGCCATCATTCCATTCAAGTCAATCCCTTTAGCAATAACCTGTCCATGTCCTCTGTGATTAGATGTAATAAGATCATCAGCATTCAATGCCGCAATAGCACCAACATTCGCCGCTTCTTCTCCTACTGACAAATGTGTCATTCCAGGCACCATTCCTCTTTTCACAAGCTGATTTACTTTTAAATCAAAATTTCTAATGCTAAGCATTCGTTCGTAAATATTCAGCAATTTACCTTTTGATAGTTCCATAATTCCCTCCATTAAATATATTTTTATATCTTTATAAATTTTTAACAATCAATATTTTGTTTTTCAAAATTTTCCAGTTAATTTTATCATAATTTTGTAATCATTACAATAGATATTTACAAGTTAAAAAAATATCTTTTAAGTACTTATTTCTTTTACTAACTTTAATCTTTTCTATTATACAAAATTATCCTTTACATTTTATAAATTTTACATTATACTTTAAAGTACTAAAAAATTGAAAATTGGAGGATAAATCAAATGAAAATCGTTGAAGCTCTTATTTTACGTGCCGATATTCAAAAAAGAATTTCACAGTTAAAAACAAGACTTAATAATAATGCTAAAGTTTAAGAAAATGAAGAACCTGCTGAAAATCCCGAATTTTTATTAACTGAATTAGATGACTTAATTTCCCAGCTAAATGATTTAATAATAAAAATAAACAAAACGAATACTCTTTCAAAAATTGATGGGATTTCATTAGTTGAACTAATTGCAAAAAAAGATACTCTTTCACAAAAAGCAGGAATTCTGCGTGAATTTATAGAAATTGCAAGCCAAAAGATAAATCTTTATTCCTCAACAGAAATAAAGGTTTTTAGTACGGTTAATGTTCCAGCACAGCAAAAGCAGCTAGATAAATTGTCTAAGGAAATTCGTGAAACTGATACAAAATTACAGCAGGCAAACTGGACTATTGATTTGATTGAAGAATAGAAAAATATAACTTACACTAAATTCTATTTAAAAATATTCGGTTTATATTCTTTAATTAGAAAATTCATAATAAATTTTGGGCGTAGATATTATTAAGGTGAACATAAGCCTTTGGATATTAGGAAAAAAATATCCTACAAAATGACGTAATGCGGGGAAGTTACAAAAATTACGATTAATCCCAGTATTGTTACATCAGTACGAATCATTGTAAATGTTACTACCATATGTTAATTAGTAATATCGAGGTTGGGTTGCGGGATTACTTTAGTTACAATATGTAGACTGTTAAATATAAAGTGGCTTTTTGATTTATATTTTTTAAACATGACTTACAGTAAATAAGTTTATTTAAAAAAATCCTATTATAATCCTGTTAGACTTGATTTATCTTAAGTTTATAAAAAAATAAAAACAATATAAAAAGTGAAAAACTAAAATTAATTAGTAATTCACTTTTTTCTTTTTGATTTATATTTTCATCTTAATACCACAAAAGATTAATTCCATTTTCTTTACATTTTTTTACGATCTCAGGAGTCCAAACAGAAGCCTGAACTTCTCCAATATGCGCTTTTTGTAACAAGAACATACAAATTCTCGACTGTCCGATTCCTCCACCGATTGTTAACGGTAATTCATCATTTAAAAGCATTTTATGAAAATCAAGATTTTTTCGTTCTTCTAAGTTCAATTCCTTCAATTGACGTTCTAGCGCCTCTTTATCTACACGGATTCCCATTGATGATAATTCTAACGAACTATCAAGAACTGGATTCCACATAATCAAATCTCCATTTAGTTCCCAATCATCATAATCTGGAGCACGCCCATCATGTCTTTGTCCAGAATTTAACATTTTTCCAATTTGCATAATAAATACTGCGCCATTTTCTTTTGCAAATCTTTCTTCTCTTTCATTTGGAGTCAATTCAGGATATAAATTTTCTAACTCTTGTGAAGTTATAAAAGTTACTTCCTTAGGTAAAAATTTTTCAAATTTGCTAAATTTATCTGTCAATTCTTTTTCTGTATTTAAAAAGACTTGATAGATTTTTTTTACAGTTTCTTTTAAAAACTCTAAATTTCTATCCTCTTTTGAGATAACTTTTTCCCAGTCCCATTGATCCACGTAAATTGAATGAGTGTTATCTAGATCTTCATCTCTTCTAATGGCATTCATATCTGTGTAAATACCTTTTCCAGCCTCTACACCATACTGCTTTAATGCTATTCTTTTCCATTTTGCAAGTGAATGCACAATTTCCAATGTAGTATCTGGCATTTCTTTCATTTCAAAAGCCACAGGACGTTCGACTCCATTTAGATTATCATTAATCCCAGCAGACTTTCTAACAAACATAGGTGCTGAAATTCTTGTTAAATCTAATGCTTTTGCAAGTTCTCTCTCAAAACAGTCTTTCGCCACTTTTATGGCAATTTCTGTTTCCATAATTCCGTATTTGGAATCATAATTTTTTGGAATTATAATACTTGACATATACTCTCCTTCTTTCCCAGTTTTTTTATTCTACTTTTAAATGGTATCAAAATTATTATTTATTGTCAAATTTTTTTATTTTAAAGCTTAGTGCCTATTGCTTTTTATAATAAACATATGTAAAATATAATTGAATTATAAAAAATATTTATGAAAGGATTTTATGAAAAAATATCTATTATTAATTTTATTTATTATTTTAGTTTCTATACTTGCAATAATCATAATAAATCCCAATTTTAAAAATTTTAGGAATAAATTTATTAATTTTGAAAAAACAACCGACATTAAAAAATCAAATACTCAAAAAAATGATAAATTTGATGAAAAGACAGAATTCACAATAATTGGCGTTGGAGATATAATGCTTGGATCAAATTACCCTTTTGAATATCTGCTTCCTGAAAATGATGCCAATATTCTTGAAAATACGCAAAATATACTGAAAAATGCTGACATAACTGCAGGAAATCTGGAAGGAACACTATTTGATACAGGCGGAACTCCCAAAAGCTGTAATAATCCAAATGTGTGTTATGCTTTTCGCATGCCTTCAAGATATGGGACATATTTAAAACAGGCTGGATTCGACTATTTGAGCATTGCCAATAATCACAGTAATGATTTTGGAGAAATCGGGATTAAGGAAACTATTAAAAATCTTGATAATTTAGGAATAAAATACTCTGGAATTAAAAATATTGCTGAAAGTACGATTTTAGAAAAAAATGGAAAAAAATTTGGATTTATTTCATTTTCTCCAAATTCAGCTACTGTAAAACTAAATGATTATAATTATGCAAAAAAACTTATTTCTGAATTAAAATCAAAAGTTGATATTGTAATTGTTATGTTTCACGGTGGAGCCGAAGGTGCTAATGCTGAACACATTACTAAAAGACATGAAATTTTTCATGGCGAAGATAGAGGAAATGTTTATGAGTTTGCCCATTTTGCTATAGACAATGGAGCTGATGTAATCTTTGGGCAAGGCCCTCATGTTACAAGAGCAGTCGAACTTTACAAAAATAAATTTATTTCATATAGTGGAGGAAATTTTGCAACTTTTGGAAAAATAAATGTTTCTGGTTCAATGGGAATTGCACCTATTTTTAAAATCAAAATAAATAATAAAGGAGACTTTATTTCTGGAGAAATTATTCCAGTAAGACAAACCTACAGAAGTTTAGGTCCTTTTATAGATTCAGAAAAATTAGCAATAAAAAAGATAATTTCCTTAAATAAATCTGATTTTCCAAATGGAAATGGGTTTTCTATCAACGAAGAAGGAAAAATTAATAAGAATAATGATCTATAGTAAAACTTATTTAAAACTAAACTCAAAAGCTATGACTATTTTACTCAAACCATAAATTTATATAATTTTAGCAGTTTAATTTAAAATAGGTTTGAGTATGAATTAAAAACTTTTTCTTTTATTTTTCACAAATTTAAAAAATATAGCTGGAAATCAGGATAAAAAAATCCTGATTTTTATTTTCTCTTCAGTCTGATAATCTCTCTCTCATTCTCATTCATTCTATTCCCCAGCTTTTCATTTTCCCGCTCTAACCTTTCCAACTTTTTCTTCTTTTCAATTTCCTCATCCTTAATATTCCTTCGTTCCACAATCACATTATTCCCAATTTTATCATCAGGATTCCCAATAATTTCCATTCCTTCTCCAATATCCATTCCAAAAATTTCAATCTTCTCTCCATTATCCATCCCAATAAACACTTCCTTTTCTTTAACCAAATTATTCTTATCAATCAAATAAATATAGTTTTTTTGATTTTTAAAAATAACAGCCTTTTTTGGAATAGCTAGAATATTCTCTTTTTTCTTATAAATCACACGAATATCCACTTGCTCGTTTAAAAACAAATCCTTAAATAAAGTTGGTAAAAACTCAAACACATTCATATCCCCAATTTTATTAATCTTAAATAATTCTGCTTCAATAACTTTTTTTTCAGAAAATAAATCTGAATTCTTTTTTGTCTTATCCTTATCTTGCAAAATTTCCTTATTTTTATCATTTTTCATTTCAATTAATTCTTCAAGTGTTTTTTCTTCTCCATTTTTTTTATCTTTTCTCCTAAAAATACTAATTTCGGCAACATCACCAATATTGAGATTTTTAACTTTCTCACTTTTCAAACTTTCACTAACTATTTTTAAATCTTCCTTTTTTGCAAGAATCAAAATAGGCTCATTTTTATTTCTAATTCCGCCTTTCACTGTATTAATTTTCACAATGTAAGCATCAAATGGACTTCTTACACTTCTCTGAATCAATCTTGTATTTCTCATTTCATCTTTAATTTCAATTTCCAATCCTGATATTTCTCCGCTTAATTCCTGAATTTTCTGACTAACATCAGCTCCCAATTCCTTTTGTTTTTCCAAATTTCGTAATTCTCGATTTTTAATCACTAATAACGTACGTTTTTCATTCAATCCATTTTTCTGATAATCGCTAAATTTCACTATTACATCGCCCTTTTTTACAAAATCTCCAGCCTTGTAATAAACATCATCAACGGATAAATTCACATCCAGTCCAATTTTAGTAATATTATGTGCAACAACAATTCCTTTCATATCCACAAAAAGTTCAAGATTTTCACGTGTTATTTTTTCAATAACATATTTCTGATTAACTTTCGGAGTACAAAATTTTATCATAAAAAGAATAATAAAAATAAAAATTGTGGGCATTATCCAAATTATTTCATCTTTTTTTCTCAAATTTCTCTTCCTTTTTTAGTGGTTTCCATCAAAATAGGAATTTTCACTTAAATTATCTTCATAAGGAAAATATTCCTTTCGTCCAAGATAAAGCTGATCCGATTTCCTTTGAATTGGAACGACAAAAAATCCCCAGTTGTTCAAATCCGTATAAATAAAAAATCTTACTGTGTTATTTTGAATTGTATCGGTATCATTTTGAGAAATGATATTTGTAAACTCAGGCAAAATTTCCTGTGCATCCATTTCTTCATAATTATCCTCATTTTTATAAATCATTTCTTTTTTCAATTCGCCTTCTGCAGTATAAACATAAATTTTTAGTTCTTCAGCAGAAATCTTTTTGTCAATTTGTCCAATCAGAATATCAGCCTTTCGTGAAGTCTGTATCATTTCCACTTTTCCCCCATCGTATTTTTCCACCCACACAGAATACGGTACAAGCGGAACCTCATTCACAATTTCCACATCTATATGCCCAAAACGCTTATAATCCAGATATTTTATAGCTCCATCCAGACAGTTCAGTTTTAGCTCGTAATCATCACGATGGCTCAGTTCCTTGTATTCAATCATCTTTCCCGGCACAAATTCCTTTAGTACTTCCTGAAATGTACTGATTTTCGTTGACTGCCCACTTAATTTTATTAATGAATATTCAAAAAGCAGCCCTTCCTTATAATACGTATTCAAAAATTTTCTAAGCATTCCGTAAATATCAGCTTTTACGATTTTTTCAATTTCTTTTATAGTAAAAATATGTCTTGGATAATCTGTTATTGTGGTAAATATTCCATTTTTATAAATATGAATTTTCCAGCTTTTTAACTGCGTTATATGAATATCATTCCGTTTTTCATAATTTCTAGGCACATCAAAACGTGTCCGCAGTCTTCCATCGGATGTAAAAAATTCTTTTTTAAGATTTTCAGCGGCTTCCCATAACATATAAAAGTTATTCCGTATTTTTTGATATTCTTCACTCATTTTATTCTCAAACTGCGAATATTTTGTAGGAATCACATTTTCATACTTTTCATATTCCAAATTCAGATTTTCAAAGATTTTCTCAACACCGCTGTCATCAATTACCTTGTAAATCATATCATTGTCATATTTTATCAAATCATTAATAGAAACAACCCTATCTTCAGAATACTTTGCCCCAAGCACAATTTTCAAAAATTGCATAATCCTGTAAGTCAAGTCATTTCCACCAAAATTCTCATCCCCATTTTCAAAGCTCGTTCTTATATCCAGATAATATGAAATCCTATCCTTTCTAATCACATACTTACAAGCCGCCAAATCTGTCGTTCCGCCACCACAATCAATAATTAAAGCACTATATTCCTCGTTTTCCTTATATCTCCCCTTCCTTATCTGTATCTCAATTGTATTATACAGCACTGCAATCGCTTCATCCATCGCATTTTCACGAATAATCTCATATTCATAATTTTTCTCGCTTGAAATTATATTTTTTTCAGAAATTTCAGAATTCTGATTTTTATTAAATTTATTTTCCACCATAAAAATTTCTTGAAACATCGTCAAAAACTGCTCCTTTAATTTTACAGGGCTTGAAGCATGAATTTTTTTAAATTTGCATTTAAACATGTATTCAGCACGATTCACGACATATTTCAAATACGCCTTTATTATATCCTTTCTTTTCACATACAAAATATTTCCAAACTCATCATTAATTTTCTCAAGTTTATTATGCTCATGAACCCACCTTTTCAAGCTGTAAAAAATCGAGCCATTGACAATATAGTCATTTCTCTCCAGCTTTCTTACCACATCATACCCAAATGAATACTTAATATTATTAGCATCACTGCAATCATCAACATAAACTAACGTTGGAAAAATCTCACAGTAACGTCTCTCGCCATCATCAAATTTTACATAATTTATAGCATCTATCACGACATTTCCATTCAAAATATCATTAGTAGGCAAGTCCTTCACATAATTTTTATCTAAATATGCCCCCACAGCCGTATTTACTGTCCCAAAATCAATACAAAGCGGTGTATTCGTAGTTTCCAGATTTTTCACAACAAAATTTTCAATTTCAACTTTATAATAATCCATCTGGTATGGATAAAGCGGCATCATTTCGTCTTCCTTCAAATTATAAAACTTATGAATAAATTTTAAGTCATTTTCTTTAAAGAACAAAAATGAAAATTTATTATTTCTCAGTGTTTCGACTCTAAAAAATTCCTTTTTACTAATCAGAAAATACTTATTTCTGCTATTTAAATCCTTTTCCAGCTGGAAAATCCCACACAAGTAGTTATTTGCATTTATAAGAAAAACATTTGCACTGCTCACATTTTCAGGAATCTCAATTTTATAATTGTCTTCCCTCATCAAATAAAGCTCCTTGTATAAAATAATCTTGTGTGGCACCCGTATCTTATTCTCATGATGAATTCTCTCGCCAAGTTTATTATCAAAAAGTTCCTGAACATTCACAAGCCCGTTTTTATTATACTTGTCAATACAGTAATTTTCCTTGATCCCTCTATATTTCATCAAAAGTGAGATAAGCTCCTCTCTTGTGGGCGTTTCCACATGTACATTTACCAAATGTTCCTCAATTGCAATCTGATACATCTCATAATAAGATTTTCTTCGCAATTCCTCTTCATAAAATAATCTCATTTTTACCTTGTCCCCTTTAGTTATCAATAATAAATACTTTATTTAAATTCAAGTTTTGGTTTAATTTTGTAAATTTAAAATCCAAAATATGAAGTTATAAACATAGATTTTATTGAAATTTCTCTAGCTTGTTATAAAATCAAATCTATTAAAACGTTTTTATTTTAAGCAAAAATTTTTCTCAATTTTTCAATCATTTCCCTAACACTTCCAAACCTTTTCTGCCTGTCAAACTCCAGCCCCTTTTTTATAACTTCTTCCACTTCCTTAAATTTCTCAATCTTCTCAAATCTCAAAATAACCTCTCTATCAAACTCGAGTTCCGCCTTATAAAATCTCTTAATTGCCCCATCCACTTTCATGTCACAAAGCATAAAATATAAAAGTGCAGCAAGCGAATAAACATCCGTTCTTTCATCAATCTCTACTTTCTCTGAATAAATCTCAATCGGCGAATACCCATCTGAAACCTTAACAAACTCAACCTTTTCCTTCTTTTTCAAGCTCGCTCCAAAATCAATAATCCTAATATTTCCCCTAATATCAATCAAAATATTAGAAGGCTTCAAATCACAATGAATAATTCCCTTTTTATGAATTTTACAAACTACTTCTGCAATTTTAAAAAATATTTCCAAAATATGATTTATCCTCATTTTTCCATTTTTTATCCGATTTTCTAAAATATATTTTTTCAAGGTAACTCCACGAAAATATTCAGTAACAATATAATTTGTCCCATTTTCACTAAAAAAATCTAAAAATTTAACAACATCATCCACAAATTTCCGTTTTCTTCTTTTAGATTTTTTCAAAAATTTCTCCAAAATACATTTTTCTTTCCAAAAACTTTCTTTCAAATTTTCAAAATCCTTCTTATACTTTTCAGTGAAAACCTCTTTTCCATTTCTCATAACAATTTCTGAAGGATAACATTCCTTAATAATTACTTTTTCTCCTTGTCTATCTTCACACATATAAATATTGGAAAAATCACTTTTAGCTACATAATTTAAAATTTTATACTTCCCATTCAATATTGTTCCCTTTGATAAAAAATCCATTCTTCTTTTCCCTTTTAAATTCTCTATTTTTCACAAAATTATTCCCATTCCTATCACGCCCAAGAATTTCCCAGTTTTTCTCAATTTCCTTTTCAAGTTTTGAAATCCCATTACTTTTTACCTTATAATTTTTTTTAAAATTTCTATTATCTGCATTCAAATTTTTTCTATTATATTTTTTATTTTTAGAAACTTTCTTTTTTATTCTTGAATTATTTAATTTTTCAGCTCCTTTCTCTTTAGTTTCTATAATATTTTGAGTAATTTCCAAATTTTTTGCATAGTTTTTTTCTATTTCTTCATTTTCTATCTTTTTATTTTTTACCTTCTCATTTTCAACCAGATCACTATTCTCCAAAGTTTTTTCAACTTCATCTTCAATATTTTTCTGTCTAACTTTATTTCTTTCTATCTCTGATTGTTTGTTTAAATTAGCTTTCATCAAATTTGCTTTTTCTATAATTTTCTCAGCCATTATATTTTTTACTTTTTCTTTTCTTTCACCTTTCAAGTTACCCTTTTGAATATTTTTCCCGACAGAAACAAACATAAACACAAATATTACAGCCAAAAATATATATTTTACAACTTTTTCCTGTTTTTGATTTTTTTCATTAATTTCTTTTTCTAACAATTCATAATTCTTTTCCATTTCAATATCTTCAACAAAAATCGACAAAAATGGTATCACTTTTCCCAATTTTTTCTCACTAGCCTTTATCTGTTGACTTAAATTCTGCTCGACATTTGATTTACTTTTCCTATCAACATAAATCTCCTCAATTTCGCTCTCATTAACAACTTTCCAAAATTCAGGACTCCCAGCCAGCAAATAATCATATTTTTTCAGTCTTATTTTTTTGAATTGCTTACCACTTATCTTTTCCACAATTCTATTTTCCCTATACAAAACAAATTCAGTTTTCCCCATATTTCCAACAATCATATTATTTTTTTCAATAATAATAACAATTTGCGAATAAAAATTTTTTAAATCAAAATCTTTTTCAGCTTTATGAAATTTATATAATTTTGTTTTCTCAAAAATCACTTTATCAACGGAAGACTGTATAATCTGTTTTATATTTTCTAGAGAAAATTCATTATTTTCCAAATATTTTTCAATAATTTTATGAACTCCAATTTTTGCTAAATTTGTCTTATCAATTTTCTTGTTTTCAACATTACTTTTTTCAATTTTTTGAGATATTTCTAACTTTTCCTGCATTTTTTCATTTGTCTTTTCATCAAAGTCAGTAATACACCATATTCCTTTGCTTTCATTTGGAATATATGCCGAATAAGTGTTTTTTTCAGCAATTTGTGCATATTCCTTAAAAAAGAAAGTATTTAATTTTATATTTTTTACCATTTTCCCTTCTCCCTTTTAAAAAATCTTCCAAAACTGCCACCATTTTTTATTCGCCTTTTTCTCAGCCTTTTTCAGCTTTTTCTCAATTTCGGCTATTTCATTTTGTTTTGTACCGCTTTTTTCCAGCTTTTCCTTTGCCTGCGTAAATTTTTCCACAGCTTCCTTCCATTTTTTATTCTTAAAATCCTCTTCTGCTTTTCTCTTTAATAAATATCCCTCATTTTTTTCAATTTTTTTATTCAAATCCTCAATTTTAGACATCTGATTTCCAAAGTTCCCATCTGCATTCACCTCTTCCAGAAGTTTCTTCGTTTCCTCATATTTTGAAATACTTTCTTCAAATCTTTCGTTTATAGCCAACTGATCTGCCTGCATTTCCAGATTTGATGCATTTTCCATTTTCCTTGTTATTTCTTCACGCCTTTGCCTCTCCTGCTCCATTTCTTCTTGCTGTGCCTTGATTTCAGCCTCTTTTATTTGCAGTTGCTGTTGTATCTGAATTTCCTGCTGTCTTAACTTTTCCGAATATTCTATTTCCTGTGTTTTCAATTTTTCAGCATTCTGGCTTTCAAATTTAATAAATTCCTGTGCCTGATTTATGTATTTACTCACAACATTTGCATTATTCGTATCCTTCATTTTCTGATAAATATTTTTAGCCTGTGTTAGAATATTTATTGCTTGTGCTGGATTATTAGCAGTTATTTGCGAAAGCCCTTCCTGAACAAGATTATTGGCAGTCTGCAAATTAGCATTTTGCTGGGAATCAAGTTCCTGTATCTTATTGTCAATTTCTCCCACTTTCACAGTATCTCCAAGTGTTTGATACATCTGTCGTGCCTGATAATACGCCTCTTTTGAAGAATTAATATTGCTTTGTGCTAGCGAATCCCCTTT
Organism: Leptotrichia hongkongensis; assembly: GCF_041538065.1. Classification (NCBI taxonomy): domain Bacteria; kingdom Fusobacteriati; phylum Fusobacteriota; class Fusobacteriia; order Fusobacteriales; family Leptotrichiaceae; genus Leptotrichia; species Leptotrichia hongkongensis. Next base: position 61,701 of record NZ_JBGORW010000002.1, read on the forward strand.
ATTTTCAGCAAGCATTGCCCCATTATATGCTGTTTTTTCCTTATCCGTTATTTCCTCCAGCTTTTTCTCAACTTGCGAAACATAATCTGCCCTTCCATTTGCCAAATACATATCCGCCGCATTTTTATAGCTAACCTTTGCCAAATTGTAACTTCCTTCATTAACTGCTGCATCTCCAGCCGTTTCCAAAGCCTTAGCTTCCTTTAATTTCACAGTTGAATTTATCCGCGAATCCAATGTAGTTAAAATCTCTTCCGTGTTCAGCTCATCCCGTTTATAGCTATTGTCATTCAGGTTATACTTAGCCTGCTGATATTTTACGTTCGCCTCGTCATAATTTCCGCTGTTAAACATCTCATTTCCCTCATTAATATCCGAAAATGCCTTTTTAATTTTTTCAGTTTCTCCAATTTTCTTATTTATCTCATCAATTTTCTTACTTGCATCAGCTCTTTTTTTCTCAGCATTCGTAAGAAATCCTATTATACCCTTGTTTTTAGGCTTTAGTTTTTCGTATTCTCCAATTTCAAGCTTCAAATTATCAATTGAATTATTAAAATTTTTCTTTAAAATCTCCTCATCTGCCAACTTTTCATACTGTGTTGCCGCCTGCAGAATACCATTTCGCCTTTTTACATTCCAAATTATAACAAACAAAATAATTACAACAATAATCAGCATTACAAGTATTATTTTTTTAATAAGTTTCCTTTTGTCCTTTTCCATCGGCTCTGGACTTGCTACAGCACCTACTTCTACCTGTGCAATCGTATAATTTTCGATATTATCCCTAAGTGAAGCAAGTATCCGTTTTTCTAATGAATTTAACCATTGCTTCTTATCCTCAAATCTGGAAAAGTCGTTTTCCATATCATGCTCATCAATATTTTCCCAGAATCCTACAGTCGTCAAGCAAAAAACATCTTTTTCCATAAGTTCTACAGGTTTTTTTATAATATTTAGCTTAATTTTCCCAAAATCCCCAATCGCCTGCAGCAAATCATTTCTTTGCCTGTGAAATTTCATATCCGATATATTCAATGCCTCTTCATCCACCAAAAGCTGTGCTATCGTGTCATCTCTGCTTTGAGAAATGATGTATCCGCCTCTAATATGATAAAACCTTGTATTTCCGATATTTCCATATAAAATTGAATTATAATTACTTATAATGATTAAAAGAGAAGTGTGCATAAGAGAATATTTCTGAGTTTCTTCCTGTTTTTCCTTAACTTTCAGATTGGCATAATCCATCATTTCCTTTATTACATCATAGTTAAATCGTGGACGTAGCATAAAATATTCAATTGCAGATTCCACAGCAATCCTTGCTGCAACTTTTGCCCCTTCTTCCTCATCAAATCCATCCGCCACAGCCCAAATCGCATAATTATCCAGCAAAACATACCCAAAATAATCGTTATTTTCAGCCTTCGTCCCAGCCTCACTCAAAAATTCTGTAATAAATTTTGCCTCATCTTTCCTCATTTCTCAATTTCTCCCTCTATTTTTGGTTAATTCAACTTTATAAAATATATTTTTATACTATTCCCCATTAAAAAGGTTAATATCTAATAAATTTTGAATTGTATTCTATTTTCTAATAAGATTTAGTATTAGATTATTTTGTTTAATAACAGTTTTTCCTATTTTATATTATATTTTTTCTTTTATTTTCGTAGGATTGCTCATCGCCGCAAATCCTACCACCTATGGCTAGTCTACGACATTTTTCTGCACTGACAAAAAACTCGCTATGCTCAGACAGTTTTGCCAGCACATAAAAATGCTCCGACGGATTAATCTATACTAAACTCTGTTTAAAAAATGAGAATTATATCTTAAATTAATTGAAAACATTAGGTTTATATCTCTTATTAGAAAAGTTTGTAATAAATTCTTTATTTAAAAGGGGTTTAGTATAAATTTATTAAATTTCTTCATAATCTTCGATTTTTACTTCTAAATCATTATTTTTATTCTGAAAATTCGTATTTTTCACAATTTTTTCATCATTTAAATTTTCATATTTCCTTTTCACTCTTTCCTCTCTTGATTTTTCCTTTTCCCAGTCAAAATAATCTCCGCACAGATTTACAAATACAAACTTACTTTCTCCCATTTCCACTACTGAATAAGCTCGTAATTCTACTGTGTTGTAGACTGCTTCTCCATTTAGATAAATAAGTCCGTTGGAATCTCCGGGAGTTAGCATGAATTTTCTCTGTTTAGGGTTATAACTTATTGAACAATGGTTTTTTCTGGAAATCATAGTATCTCCTAAAATTTGTATATCCATATTTTCTCCACGCCCAACAAAGTTGCGTTCACTCACAATCCTATAGTCTTTTCCCTTATCATGCCCTTCAATACACGTAAGCCAACCCACGACTGGATCTACCGTGCTGTCTTTAGACCAGTAGGCTGTTGTTCTGTCTTCATCTTTCATTTCTTCAACTAGATTAATTTTATCATCCAGATTTTCTGTTTCCAGCCCTTCTGATTTGCAGTAAGGACACGAGCTGTATCTTGAAACATCGTATATATGCCCATTTTTACATCTATCCAATTTCATTTTAAAATTTTCCTTTCTTTTTTTATTTATAGATTTATTTTAATAATATTTTTGTAGTCGCTAAATAAATTATATCTCCTGATTCCACTTTTACTGGTATATTTTTTTTCAGCTTTATTTTCCGTTTATCTAAACTTCTTTCAATTCCACTTCCATTTTGTGAGCCTAAATCCTCATAATACCAGATTCCGTTGACACGATTTAAGATTCCGTGAGCCCTGCTGACTAAATTTGAGTAAATTCCTTCACTTACATCTATATCCACCCTGTTTCTTGGCGATTGCTTACCAATAAGAAGCGATGTTGCCCTCCCAATTTTCCAAATTTTCATATCATAATCTTCTGAATCCTTCAAAAATATATGCTCAATCTGCTTTTTCTCCAAATCCTCAATTTCCTTTACCCTTTCTAAAAATACATTATGCTCCCTTTCTCTCTCATGCTTTATATTTTTGATTTCCTCCTCGACTTCCACCTTTTCAAAAAATCTTTCCACAATAAGCAGGTAAAGTGTGACTCCAATATAAATAAAAATTGAAAAATAAAGACTTTTTGTAGAATATCCTGAAAGATGTACAAAAATGAATGTAAATATTAAAACTGTCATTATTAAAATATTTTTTATATTTAAAAATTTGTAACTTTTTTGATTTTTTGCATTCAATTTACGTTTTTCATATTTTTTAATTCCCTTATCTACACTAATTTTATTTCTTTCATCATTAATTTTTCCATTTTCTCTATTTTTTCCAAGCCGTGCTACGCTTCTAAGCCTTTCCAGCCTGTAAATACTTCCACGTCCAAATGAACGCCTAAAAATATTTCCCCAATTTGTAAAACTTCTTCTGATTCCCCACAACATTTCTAATTTCCCCTTCTTACTTTTTCTCTTTCATATCAAAAAAACTCTCAAATCTGCTTTTCACACTTTCTTTCTCAGCTTTTGCTTTATTCTTACCCATTTTATCTAGCCCAAAACTGTTTTCAAACATTCCTTTCATTTCGGTTGCACTTTTAAAAAATTCTTTTCCAAAAGTAAAATTATTTTGAAAAGATTTACTTTTAAAATTTTCTTTATTATTTTTATTTTTTAGATGATTTCTCGCATTTTTTCTTTTGTAATCATACTCTTTCCGTCTTTTATCATTTGAAAGAACTTCATACGCCTCTGTTATTTCTCGAAATTTTTTTACAGCTTTTTCATCTCCTGTATTTCTGTCAGGATGATATTTGATTGCCATTTTTCTATATTTCTTTTTTATTTCAGAAACATCTGCATTCTCAGGTACTTCCAGTATTTTGTAATAATCCATTTCTCTTCCTTCTTTATTAATTTTTCTTTAATTTTAATTAAATAATACTATATTATTATATTTTTGTCAATATATTTTTAATTTATAATTAATGTTTTTGGTTTTAAATTTCATAAAAAAGACATAAAATTTACATATTTTTGTCAAAATTAAATGGTATTATGTATTTGTTCAAAAGATAAGAGCAAATTGAAATGGAGATGATTAATATGAATATGAAAAATACTTTTAAGAAAACGGTTGCAATTCTAGGAATAGCAGGAGTGTCCATTGTATCTTTTGCCATTCCGCCTAAAGAACAAAGACCAAAACCAAAAGCAACTGTTGTTCAACCAAAAAGAAAATCGATAAACAAAAAGCCAACAAGAAAACAAGCAACAAAACCTCATGAAAAAAGAATTAATAAAAGACATCACAAATAAAATTAAATTTATAAAATTATTACTCATAAAAATTTATACAAATTATACTCAAACCTATTTTAAATTAAACTGCTAAAATTATATAAATTTATGGTTTGAATAAAATAGTCATAGCTTTTGAGTTTAGTTTTAAATAAGTTTTACTATAAAATTATGTAAACATCAAAAAATATGTACCTGTAGACAAAGCAATAAAAATTGCAATGTTTAAAGGTACATTTTTGTAATTATAGTCAATCTAAAAAAATTAGAGTGAAAATATGTGAAAAGTAATTAACTCATATTCCACTCTTATTTTAAAATAAAGTTTATATTCTTTATTTTTTATTTTGAATTTTCTGCAAAACTATTTTTATAGCTTCACTAATATCTTTTATTTGAACTAACTCACTATCTTTTATCCATTTAGAAACATCTGTATTTACATATCCTAAAGACTCTAAAGCCAATTTCAAATCTTCCTTCATTAACAAAACTCTAGAATCTGATACTTCTGATGTTATCAGTTTTCCACTTAATATATTGCTATTTTCTTCAATAACTTCTACTACATCCAGTTTTTTCACTTTATCTTTCAAATCCAGTATTATCTTTTGAGCTTTTTTTATACCCAGTCCTGGAACTCTTGTAAAAATTTTTGATTCGTTCTCTGTAACAATATCAATAATTTCTCTCATATTAAAAGTAGAAAGTATTGCAATTGCAAGTTTCGGTCCTACTCCACTTATACTTATTAGTGCTTTAAAAAGTTCCCTTTCATTTTGTGTTTTAAATCCGTAAAGAGAAATATCATCTTCTTTTACATTTGTATAAATGTATAATTTTTCGTTGCTTCCAATATTATCTATTTTTTCAAATGTTTTTAGGGATATATGAATTTTGTATGCCAAGCCATTTATCTCTAAAGCAACATAATCAACTTTCTTCACTGCTAATTTTCCTAAAATATATTCAAACATTTATACCCTTTCTTTTTAAATTTGTAATTTATAATTTTACTAATTCAACTTTTGAAATATTTTCTTCCAAAAACATAATTCCAATTTCTTTAAATTTTTCTTGCCCATCTGTTACATAATATTTTACTTCTTCATTTTTCTTAGCATCATTTTTTAAAAATTCATTTTTTTGTAAAATTTTTTTCAAATCTAATGCTGTTTCCCTTGCCGGATCCACTATTTTTATATCTGGATAAATTTTTCCAATTGCCTCTTTTAAAAGCGGATAATGAGTACATCCTAGTATTAATGTATCAACTTTTCCTTCAAAATCATCTAAATATGTCTTTATTATCTGATTAACAAGCTTACCGCTTAAAATTCCTTCTTCTACAGCTGGAACAAAAAGTGGACATGCCTTCTGAAATACTTCTGCCTTTGTATTAAAAAGTTTTATTTCTTCTTCGTATTTCCCCGATTTTATAGTTGCTTTCGTTCCAATTACACCAATTTTATTACTTTTTGTAGTATTTATTGCTGTTCTTGCTCCAGCCTCTATTACTCCTATAATTGGTATTTTAAAAGTTTCTTTCAGTTCCTTTAATGCAAGGGCAGTAGCTGTATTGCAAGCCACTACAATAGCGCTTACTTCTTTTTCCAGCAAAAACTCAACAATTTCTTTTGAGTACCTTACAATCAGTTCTTTTGTCTTTTCTCCATAAGGAACTCTTGCTGTATCTCCGAGATAATATATTTTTTCATTTGGCAATACTTTTCTAATCTCTTTTAATACCGTAAGTCCCCCAATTCCCGAATCAAATACTCCAATAGACATTTTATTTCCTTCCTGTTGTTATATTTTAAAAAATAAAATTGAGCCGTTAAAAAACAACAGCTCTTTTTACATTATTTCATAATCAGTTCCCCACTATAAGTCAACGTCCCGTCAGTTGCAATATATGTTCCTACAATTTTTCCCCTGCTATTTTTAGTTACTCCTGAATTCAAGTTTACTGTGTAAGTTAGATTTGGTCTTTGAGTTGCAGTTATTTCTACATCTTTTGTTGGGTATAAATTATATTTATTATTTCCAATTGTTGCTACTGCTACTACATCATTTCTGCTTATAATTTTCATTTTCTTAGCTGAATTATTATTGTTATTTTTTCCAAAAATTGTATTAAAAAATTGTTCTACCTTGTTTCCTTTTGGAGCATTATTATTTTCGGCTTTATTACTTTCATTAACTTTTACAGCATTACCAGTGTTAGCAGAACTGCTTGCATAATTATTATTTCCGCGAGTCTTTCTAGCATAGCCATTTGCATAATAATCATTTATCTCTTTTGCACCTATTGCATTTCTGTCTCTCGCTCTGTCTGAACCTAAAATAATTGCTATCATTCTATCATTGCCTCTGTTTGCTGTCAAAACTATATTTGAACCTGCCGCTTCATGATAGCCTGTTTTTATTCCATCTACTCCCAAAACATTTCCTAAAAGTGAATTTGTAGAACTTACTTTTGTATTTCCGTTATCTACATAATCTGTTTTGTTTTTTGAGAAATTTAAGTATTCACTATAATCCCTTAATGTGATTTGAGCCAATTTATACAAATCCTTAGCATTCCCCTGATCCATACAAGAACCTGTATACTTAGGCGGTAATCCGTGCGGAGAGCAATATCGAAGAGAATTTAGCCCATAACTTCTTGCTTTCTGATTCATTAAATTTACAAAACTTGGCACATCGCCTGCAACATATTCAGCAAGTGCATAAGCCGCATTGTTTGATGATTTTATAATAGTTGCCTTTAATAAATCCCTTACTGTATATTGCTTTCCAGCAGTTAATTTTATTCCATAAGGAACAGAAGCCGCTTTTGATGAAACTGTTACCTTGTCTTCATATGAAATTGAACCTTGCTTAATTTTATCTAATGTCAATATTGATGTCATAATTTTTGTAACAGACGCTAATGGACGAACTGCTGAACTGTTATCTTCCTTTATAATATTTCCATTAACATCTCCTATTAATAAAGCTTTATAGTCATGATAATTCTCCCCTTCAGCAAATGAAAATGCTGATGTAATCATAAATGCTATGGATAATATTATTTTTTTACTTTTATTTCTATTTTTTATTTTCTTTCCCATTTTCCTTTCTTTCCTCTTTTCTATCTGATAAATTTCCTAAAGAGTAATATAACATTTTCATATTAGTTTTTCATTTGTAAATTTATTGATAAAACTTGTTTGATTTGATTGCTATCTGCCTGAATGTATTTAAAAAATTCTCAATAATTATCTATAAAAAATTTCAATTTACACTCTAAATTATTTCAAAAATAAATCCTAAAGTTAAATTTATTTTATCTGTTTACAATTGCATTTTAATTTTAATGTCTATATATTAAAAAAAATTAATTATATTTATATTTTTATTTTAGTTTTTATTTAAAAAAATTTCTATATTTATAAAATATCTTCTCCTTTTTTACAATATATGAACTAAAAATTATCATACTTTTGCCAGTCATAATAACTCTGATTCAAGCTGTAGGCATGAAATCCATTATCATTCAAAAGTTTGGAAGCTAAATTTGCATAGGCACAGTTTCGTCCTCTGCAATAAACAATTATTTCTTTATTTTGGGGTAAATTCTTCAAATTTTCTTCCAGATTCTTCATTGGAATATTTATTGCATTTTCTATATGGCTTGAATTAAATTCATCTGCCGGACGTAAGTCTATTATTAAAGTTTCTTTGTTTTTTGCCATTTCATAAGCCTGTTCCAAAGTAATCGGACGGATTTTCATGCAGCTGTCATTAAACTCGCTGTGTATCCGTTGAATGTCTGCTAGTTGCTGCTCTCCTACTCCAATCAGAAGATACACTAAATCTATTATCTGTGTATTTGCAATCTCATAAACAACATAGTTTCCCTTTTTTTCACAAACAACCAGATTACCATCCTTTAAAATCTGCAAATGTCTTGAAGTATTAGCGATACTCATTCCTGTTTCATTCGAAATACTTTCCACAGTTTTTGATCCTTGCACAAGTAAATCCAGTATTTCGATTCTTTTTTCACTGGATAAGCATTTTCCAATTTTTGATAATCCCAAATACAGGCTATTTTTGTAATTTTGACATATCTTATCCATTTAATTCAGCTCCTTTCTACTTTTACATTTATACTAAATCTCATAAAATCTAAATTTAAAAATTATTATTAAGCTCCTAAGTCCCCATTTATGCTTAAATAACTGAATTTTAAAGTAAATTTGAGTATACTTTTAAAAATTATAATAAAAGTGTTGACAATTTATTTTAAATATGATACTATTCAATTACTTGATTGAATAGTTGATTTTCTAAAAACAGTATAACACAATTTTTTTAAAAAATAAACTATAAATTATAAAACTTAACAAAAATGATTTTAAGAAAGAGGTTGATGTAAAATGGCATTAAGTTTAAATAAAGATAATTTTGAAAAAAGTATTGCAAATGGAGTTGCTCTAGTAGATTTTTGGGCAGAATGGTGTGGACCTTGTAAAATGCAACTTCCTATTATTGAAGAATTTTCAGGAGAAATGGAAGGAAAAGCTACAATAGGAAAAGTAAATGTAGATGAAGAACTAGAATTAGCACAATCTTTCGGAATTCAAAGCATCCCTACATTAATTTTATTCAAGGATGGAAAACCTGTAAAAAAATTAGTTGGATTACATTCAAAAGAAGCACTTTATGAAGAAGTAAACCAAATATTATAGAATTTGGGCAAAATATATTATTTAAAGAAATATTTATTTATAAAAAAGTCTAGCGGTTATTTTTTAATTCTGCTAGGCTTTAATATTAAAAAATAAATTTAACTAAGTTATAGTTTATAAAACGAAAAATCGTAAAAAAGGAATGGTGAAAAATATGTATGATTCAGTAATTATAGGATCAGGACCAGCAGGACTGACAGCCGCAATTTATCTAAGCCGTGCTGGATTAAAAAATATAATAATAAATGGAATGGAACCAGGTGGACAATTGACAACTACAACAGAAGTTGAAAATTTTCCTGGATTTCCACAAGGAATTTCAGGTCCACAGCTAATAGAGGATATAAAAGCTCAATCAAAAAATTTTGGAACTGAATTTCTACAGGCAGTTGTAAAAGATATTGAAAATGTAGAAAATAGTGGTAAGAAAACATTTAAATTGCATTTAGATAACGGAAATATAATAGAAGCAAAAACAGTAATTTTATCAACAGGGGCAAGTGCAAAATACCTTGGAATTGAAAATGAAAAAGAAAATATAGGAAAAGGTGTTAGTGCATGTGCGACTTGTGACGGATTTTTTTATCGTGGAAAAGATGTTGTTGTAATTGGCGGTGGAGATACTGCGATGGAAGAAGCTATATTTTTAACAAAATTTGTAAACAAAGTTACTATCATTAACAGAAGAGATATATTACGTGCCTCTGCAATTATGCAACAAAGAGCAAGAGATAACGAAAAAATTGAGTGGAAATTAGATTATACTCCAAAAAAAGTGCTAGCTGATGAAAAAGTTACAGGAATAGAGCTTTTAAATAACAAAACAGGCGAAATCGAAACTTTAGCAACAGATGGAATTTTTGTAGCGATTGGAAGAACTCCAAATACAAAATTTCTTGAAGGAAAAGTCGAAATTGACGATAGAGGCTACATTATAACAAAAGGAAAATCCTCTAAAACAAGTACTCCTGGAATCTTTGCAGCAGGAGATGTTCAAGACAGCAAATATCAGCAGGCAATAATTGCGGCTGGAAGTGGTGCTATTGCGGGACTTGATGTAGAAGAATATTTAAGAGAAAATAATTTATAATTCTAAAACTTAAAGAAATAAAATATTAAATATGTACCAATAAACTGGATAATAATAATTAGAAAGTTTTAAGGTACATTTTTTGTTTTATATTTTACTTTATAATAAAATATACTCTAAATCTATTTTTTAACTTAATTATCCAACTGATCCAAATAAAATTTATTAATCGAAAAAATAAAATTATAAAAAATTAATTAAATTTTTTTATTTTTCTGAAATAATATGACAAATATAAAAAAATATAGTATAATATAATAATGTAATAATTTTAAATTAAAACTCCAAATTTTAAATAATAAATTTGGAGGCAAAAAATAAAACATTAAAAATAGGAGGTTACTTTTTATGGAAAATATTGAATTTGAAAGTTTCGATAATATTGAAAATGATGATTCAGGACGATTGTATGAAATGGGAAAAAGTTACTACGACAGCGGTTCTGACATACTTGCTGAAAAATACTTGAAAGAAGCAGCTAAAGGTGGAAATAGAAAGGCTTTTCTTTTACTTGCTGATATTTATCTAAAATATGACAAATTAAATTTAGCAGAAAAATATTTAAAAAAAATTGCTGATGGCGGAGATTTTGAACTGCAAGATAAACTTGGAACAGTTTATAAAAGAAAATCAAATTTTGAATTAGCTGAGTATTATTATAAACAAGCTATAAGCAATGGAAATCAAAGAGCACAGTATCACTTAGGGAAATTGTATTATTTATTCAAAAAGAAAAATTTAGCAATAGATTATTTAAAACCTGTAGCTGATGAAAGAGATCAAGAAGCTCAAGTACTGCTTGCAAAAATTTACTATGACAATGGTCAAGTTGATTTGGCTGAAGAATATTTACATAAGGCAAAAGATAATGGTGAAGCATATTATCTTCTTGGAAAACTGTATGGCGAAAGACAGGACATTGAAACTGCTGAAAAACATTTAAAAACAGCAGCAGATGACTATGACAATAAAAGAGCGCAGGAAGTTCTTTCAAACCTTTATACAGACAAAAACAATCTTACTCTTGCAAAACACTATTTAAAATTGCTTGCAGATGAAAATCATTTGGAAGCCTTTGCACTGCTTGGAAACATTTTTGCTGATGAAAAAAACTATAATCTTGCCTACACAAATTATGGACATTTTTTTGAAGGAAAAAAACGAGAAAATGCAAAAGTTGATATGAAAAAAATTGACGATGCAAAACTTAAATTTAATTTTGGAAAATGCTGTATAAAACTTGGAAAATTTGACATTGCTGAACAAAATTTAAAAGATAGTGAATATCTGAAAATTTCTGACAATGTAATTGAAGTTGCAAAACTTTACGAAGAAGCAGATCAGTTGAAATTGGCTATCCAATACTACAAATTAGCTTTACATTTGTAATTTAAATAAAAATAAATATTAAATTTTAGGAGGAAAAATGGCAACTACAAAAACAAAAATAGGTGATTTTGAGTTTGAAAACTGCTTTATGAATGCTGCTGGAGTTTACTGTTATGACAAAAACGAATTGGAACAAGTGATAAATTCACAAGCTGGAACATTTGTTACCAAAACTGCGACATTACAGTCACGTCCTGGAAATCCTGAACCTAGATACCACGACACAAATTTAGGAAGTATAAATTCAATGGGTCTCCCAAATTTAGGATTTGATTACTATTTAGAATATTTATTAGAATTACAGAAAACACATCCTGATAGAACTTTCTTTTTCTCGCTTGTAGGAATGTCGACAGAAGACACTCACGCATTACTAAAAAAAGTTCAGGAAAGTGATTTTAAAGGAATAACAGAACTTAACCTGTCTTGTCCAAATGTGCCAGGAAAACCTCAAATTGCCTATGATTTGGAAACTACTGAAAAATTATTAACAGATATTTTTTCATATTTCAAAAAACCACTTGGAGTAAAATTGCCTCCTTACTTTGATATTGTCCACTTCGATCAAGCAGCTGCAGTATTTAATAAATTTCCACTAACATTTATAAACTGTATAAACAGTATTGGAAATGGGCTTGTGATTGAAGATGAAAGCGTTGTAATAAAGCCTAAAAATGGATTTGGCGGAATTGGAGGAGAATATATAAAGCCAACTGCTCTTGCCAATGTTCACGCATTTTATAAAAGATTAAATCCTTCTATCAAAATTATTGGAACGGGAGGAGTTCTTACGGGACAAGACGCTTTTGAACATATTCTTTGTGGAGCAAGCATGGTTCAAATCGGTACGACTTTACATAAAGAAGGTCCTAGTGCTTTTGAAAGAATAACTAACGAATTAAAAGCTATTATGGATAAAAAAGGATACAAAACTATCGAAGATTTCAGAGGAAAATTGAAATATTTATAATTTTTTCAACCCACTATTTTAATGGTGGGTTTAATAATAAAAAATAAAAAGTAAAGTAAACAATGAAATAAGGTGATAGAAATGGATAAAATAAGTTTGCTTCAAAAAATAATTGATGAAAGTAAAAGAATCGTCTTTTTTGGAGGTGCGGGAGTTTCCACAGAATCTGGCATCCCTGATTTTAGAAGTGCAAATGGAGTCTACAATTTAAAACTTGATAGAAATTTTTCTCCAGAAGAGCTTGTTTCCCACACAATGTATGAAAAATATCCTGAAGAATTTTACGATTTTTATAAAAAACATCTCGTTTATCCAAATGCAAAACCAAATTTCGCTCATAAATACTTGGCAAAGTTGGAACAAGATGGAAAATTGAAGGCTGTAATTACCCAAAATATCGACTGTCTGCATGAAATGGCTGGAAGTAAAAATGTCCTGAAACTTCACGGAACTGTTGACAGCAATACTTGTATTATTTGCAGTCAAAAATACAATATGGAAGAATTTTTAAAAATCTGTGAAACTGAAAATATCCCGCATTGTTCAAAATGTGGCGGAATTATAAAACCAGATGTTACTTTATATGAAGAAGTACCTGATCCAGATACTTTTAGAAAAGCAATAAACGAAATATCCAAAGCTGATACACTAATTATCGGAGGAACTTCGCTTATCGTGTATCCAGCAGCTTCTCTTGTACAGTATTTTCAAGGAAAAAATCTCATTTTAATAAATAAATCCAAGACTGAGCAGGATAATTTTGCAAATTTAGTTATACACGAAAGCATAGGCGAAGTTTTTAAAAAATTAAAATAAAAAATAAATAAAGAGGTAAAAATGATAAAAGTATTATTTGTCTGTCTAGGAAATATATGCCGTTCTCCAATGGCAGAAGCAGTCTTTCGAGAAATGGTAAAAAAAGAAGGGCTATCTGACAAAATTATTATTGATTCAGCTGCAACAAGTTCTTGGGAACACGGAAATCCAGTTCATCACGGTACTAAAACTAGGCTTGCTAAAGAAGGAATCGGTGTTGAAGGAATGTATTCCAGAATTTTGAATAATGATGATTTGGATGCCGATTATATTATTGGAATGGACGAAAGTAATATAGAAAATATAAAACTTTTTACAAATGGAAAAAATAAAGGTGAAATAAAAATGCTGTTAGAATACGCAGGAGAAAACCGAGAAATTAAAGATCCGTGGTTTACTGGCGATTTTGACACAACTTATGATGATGTTGTAAAAGGTTGCAGTGCATTGTTAGAATTTATTAAAAAAAATGACTTTAATATTTAATTTTATAATTCAATATTCAATAAGTTATAAAACAAGATTACTACAAAAAGACTTTCGAGAGAACAATTTCTTGAAAGTTTTTTATTCTATTTTTTTTGATTTCTGAACTCTTTTGGAGTCATATTATAAAATTTGAAAAATTTTTTGTAAAAAAATGTCTGATTGGAAAACCCGACTTCTTCAGATATTTCCTGTATTGAATAATTAGTATTTTTCAAATATGAAGAAGCGATATTCATTCTTTGAATTAATTGCAATTCTTTAAAATTTTTCCCAGTTTTTTCTTTAATTAAAGAAGATAAATATTTCGGATGATAGCCAAAAAGTTTTGCCATTTTTTCTATTGTGCAATCATTATAAAAAGATTCTATATAGTTCAATATTTCAAAAATAATATTTGAAGTATCTCCGTTTATTTTCACAATATGCTTGTTATGGTTTAAATCATAAAGCCGCAGCAATTCTATAAAAATAATGTCAATATAAGACTGAATGATTTCCTTACTATACTTATTTTTATTATGATACTCAAGCAAAACCTGATTAAAAAGATAAATAATCTTATCATTTTTTCCTGTCCTAAAAACTATGTAGTTATCGTGTATTTTATTCATTGAAAGCGAATTAATAATAAATGATGCCAGAATACTCTGTTCGTGTATGCGTTTACTTAATGAACTTGAGAAATAATCGTTACTCATACTGATATTAAATATGATGTCGTTTTCTTCTATTTCCGTTTTTGCTCTCACAACATTTTTATCAAAAATACACACATCTCCCTGATACAATGTCAATTCCTCGTTATCAATAATATAAGTACATTTTCCCGAATAAATATAGTTTAAATTTACATTTGAATGGCAATGGAAAGGAACTGAAGTATATCTGGAATCCCTCATCATTGAAATTTCCTTGCTTTTTAACTTATCTACTTCAAAAATTATAATTTTTTTCCCATTGACAGTTTTTTTCTTCAATTTTTTATATAATGGTGAAGTATTATTTGGATTTTCTAAATAAAACTCTTCTCTTGCAGTATTTTTTCTAATGTATTTGTCAAATTCTTCCAAATTCATTTTCATCATCTCCTTCCACTTTTTATTATACCTTACTTTTTGTTATAATATAAGTTGTTTTTTGATATTATTTATTTCTTTTTTATAGTTTATAATATACTCAAAGAATAAGGAAAATAGCTATAATCCAAAAAAATATCAGGGAGGAAAAAATGAACTATAAAGAACTTGCAGAAAAAATTTTAAATAATATAGGAACTTCAAAAAATATAGAAAGCTATACTCACTGTGCTACAAGATTGCGTTTTAACTTGATTGACCCATCAAAATTTAATCAGGATGAGTTAAAAAAAAACAAATGGAATTATGGGAACTGTAGTAAGCGGAAATCAGCAACAGGTTATAATAGGACCAGATGTACAACATGTTTATAATGAAATAAGAAATTTATTATCTCAGTTAGGAAATAATATTTCTTTAGAAAAAAATCCTTCAAGTGAAGTATCAAAAGAATCAAAGAAATTTTCATTTGATGAAATGTTAGACACCATTTCAGGAATATTCACTCCTATATTATCAGCAATTACAGGAGCTGCAATGATAAAAGTAATTGTTATTTTATTGACAATAACAGGACTATTGAAAGATAAGTCACAAACACAAACTATCTTAAATTTTGTCAGTGATACACCTTTCTATTTTCTTCCAGTTATGCTTTCGTACTCTGCAGCAGTAAAATTTAAAATGAATCCTATGATGGGAATGCTACTAGGATTAATGATGATTCATCCAAAATATCTGGAAATGGTAAAACTTGGAGAAAATATAAGTTTTTTTGGAATACCTGTAACTCTTGCAACATATACATCCACAGTTATCCCAATAATATTAATAATCTGGGTTGCATCATATGTAGAAAAATTATCTGATAAACTTTCTCCAAAATCTATACGTTTCTTTTTAAAACCATTATTAACTTTACTTATTATGATTCCATTGGCATTTTGCATGATTGGGCCTCTTGGAACAATTGCAGGACAATTATTAGAAAAAATGTTAAACTTGCTACAAATTAACTATCCATGGACATTACCAATTATCTTTGGAGCTTTTGCACCAGTAGTTATTATGTTTGGAATGCATTACGTTGTTACTATTCCATTAGTTATCACAGCAATTAATGCAAATGGATTTGATATGATAGGACCGGGATTTTTGGTGGCAAATATGGGACAGGCTGGTGCTGCACTTGCAATAGCACTTGTTTCTAAAGATAAAGATTTTAAATCAATGTCAGCTTCTTCAGGTTTAACTGCATTATTTGGAATAACAGAACCTGCAATGTATGGGGTAAATCTGAAATTGAAAAAACCTTTCCTTTTCGCTCTCTCAGGTGGACTGCTTGGAGGAATTATTTGTGGAATTGCAGGAGTAAAAAGAGTTGTTTTTGGGCCTACTGGACTTGCAACACTTCCTATTTTCATTGATCCTAAAAACAATATGAATTTTATCTTTGCAATTATAGGATTAGTAATAAGTTTTATCACTTCATTTGCATTAACTTATTTCACATACAAAAATAAAAATACTTTACAATAGCTAAAAAACTAAAGTTATTATATTAATATAACAAAAATATTATAATATTGAAAGGAAAAATTTTAATTATGAATAAATTTACAGAAAATTTTTTATGGGGCGGAGCATTTTCAGCTTCACAGTCAGAAGGTGCTTGGAATAAAGATGGAAAAGGAATAGATACACAAGATTTGAGATATTTTGATTCTCTGTGGACAAGGGAAGAAAGAGATAAAAATAGAAATATAAATATGACAAGTAAAATATTTGAAAAGGCTTTAAAAGATACGGATGATAAGCATTATCCTTTCAGATGGGGAATTGATTTTTATGAAAATTATAAAAATGACTTGGATTTATTTCAGGAATTAGGATTAAAAATTTTTAGAACTTCTATCAGCTGGAGCAGAATATTTCCAAATGGCGATGACAAAGAGCCAAATGAAGCAGGAATAAATTTTTATCTGAACTTATTTAAAGAATGTCAGAAAAGAAATATAAAAGTTTTTGCTACAATTCTTCATTACAATATTCCAGTAAATTTAATTACTAAATATGGTGGTTGGAAAAATAGAAAACTAATTGATTTATATGTGAGATATGCCAAAACTTTATTTGAAAAATTAGGAAATTATGTTGATTTCTGGCTTCCATTTAATGAAATTAATTGTAGTAAATTCAACCCTTATAATGGCTGTGCATTAATAAAAGATCAAGAAAAAGATTATGAACAGGCAATTTTCCAATGTATTCATCATCAGTTTATAGCTAATGCTTTGGCAATTAAGACAGGGAGAGAAATTTTACCTAATGCAAAATTTGGTGGAATGATAGCACGTTTTACAACTTATCTCGCAACATGTAATCCAAACGATGTTATGCAGAAAATTTTAGATGAGAACTATAAAAATTATTTTTATACTGACGTAATGGCAAGAGGAAAATATCCATCCTATACAAAAAGAACGTTTGAAGAAAAAAATATTTCCATTAAAATTCTTCCTGAAGATGAAAAAATACTTTCAGACAATACTGTTGACTTTTTATCATTTTCCTACTATATGTCAATGGTTTCCTCAACAGATTCAACCCTTGAAAAAACAAGCGGAAATTTAGTTTCTAGAAATAAAAATCCTTATTTAAAAGCAAGTGAATGGGGATGGCAAATCGATCCGATAGGACTTAGAATTTCTCTAAATGATATGTATGATAGATACCAGCTTCCAATTTTTATAGCTGAAAATGGAATTGGAGCCAAAGACATATTGACAGAAGATAAAAAAATTCACGATGAATACCGTATTGAATATCTAAAGGAACACATAAAGCAAATGTCTGAAGCAATACATGACGGAGTAGAATTACTAGGGTATACAATGTGGGGAATTATCGATATTGTAAGCTGTGGAACGCTAGAAATGTCAAAAAGATATGGTGTAATTTATGTAGATAGAAACGAAGATGGGAATGGAACTAATTTGCGATATAAAAAAGACTCGTTTTACTGGTACAAAGAATGTATTGAAAAAAATGGAAATATATAAAAATATAATTATAAAAAGAGAGACGATTTTAAATAACCATCTCTCTTCCCAAATTTTACATTACTATTTAATTTCCCAAGAAGTTTCAATCTTTTGGCATACCTTAATTCTCTCACAATTAAATTAATTAGCGTAAAAAATTATATCTAAATTCCAATTTTTTTATAATTTTTCAATAATTTTCTCTCATCATCACTTCTCTTTCACCTCTATTTTACTCTCAATTTATCTTAAATACAAGTTTTTTTCAAAATAATAAAAAAATTATTTTAACAATATAAAAAGTACACCTTCATGCTCTTTTAGAACACTTCCAGTGTACTTAACCTTTATTCTACAATAAATAACCATTCAGAAGACAATTCGTGTTCTCCGTTGATTACTTTTTCATATTCTGATTTTAACAATTTATGAAATTTACCTGCTTGTGGTTTTGCATTAAAGTCTAACTGCCCAATAGGACGTTTGTCCAATGATTCTGCATAAGTAATTTTCATTGCTGTTCCTGTTACTAGCAGTTCGTCTGCTGTAAATACCATTGATCTGTCAATTTTTCCACGATTTATTTTATATCCATTGTGTTCCAATAATTCCAATGCTGATCTTACTGTAATTCCTTCAAGAGCTGCGTTTCCAGTATCAGGGATTATTATTTGCCCTCTGTAAACCAGTATTATATTCGCAACTGACACTTCTACCACATTTCCAGCATCATCAAACATTAATGCATCGTCGTAACCATTTCTTTGTGCATCACTTGTTGCAAGGAACGAGTTAATATATGAACCTCCTGCTTTTGCTTTCGTAGGAATTGCTGAATCATTGTATTTTCTATAAGTTGAACTCATTAAGTTTAGTCCGCCTTCTGTACTTACATAATCTGCAAGCGGTAGCATGTAAATTGCCAAATCAAAGTCTAATCCTGCCTTTTTAGGTGACAATCTAGGCTCTTTACAAAATACGAACGGACGCATGTAAAAATCTTCTTTTACATCATTTTTCTTAACTAATTCTGTAACAATATCTTTAAATTCATCCCAAGTTATAAAATATTCAAATCCTAACATTTTTGACGCATTCATAAGTCTTGTATAATGATCTTTCAGTCTAAAAATCGCTACTTTCCCATTTCTATAATATCCTCTGATACCACCAAAACAAGTTGTCCCATATTGTAAACTATGTGTAGCGATACTAACTGTCGCTTTTTCAAATTCCACTATTTCTTTATCGAAATATGCAAATTTCATAAATTCTGCCTTTGCCATCTAATTTTACCTCCATATTTTCAGTATTTTAATATTTACTTTTATATTTTAACACTTTTTTTTAATTATGTAAAATTTATTTTTTTTACTCAATCATATATATTATATATGTTTAAATGTTAAAATTATAACACCTTCTTAATTTTATTATACTTTGAATTTGTAAAATTAGACTCCATAAACTTTCATAAGCTCATCAAGTTCTTTTTTCTCTTCTATTTCCTGAACTTTTTTTACAGATAATGCAATTGATTTTCTTTTTTCATTAATATCCGTAATTACAGCCTCAACTTTATCTCCAACTGAGAATTTTTCAGAAATATCCTTCAAAAATTCCTCTGTTAACTCACGTTTTGGTATAATTCCGTTAAATCTGTCTGTTAATTTAACAAGTACAAAGTTTTCCTGAATTTCGACAATCTCAGTATTTACAATATTTCCTTTCTTATATTGTTCAATTGCTTCCTTCCAAGGTGATTTTTCTAATTGCTTGATACTTCCAGAAAGTTTTTTATCAAGTTTATCAACTACAATTACTTTAAATTCGACTTCATCGCCAACTTTGTATTCTTTATGTTCTTTTTTATCCCATGAAAATTCGTTTTTATGAATAAAAACTTCTATTCCTTTTTCTAATTCCACAAAAATTCCATAATCCTGAACATTCATGACCTTTCCTTTAAATGTATTATCAAAGTCATAAGTTTCCTCAAGAACTTCCCATCTGTCATCAAGCAATGCTTTAGCACTTAAAGTAATTCTATTTTTTTCATCGTTAAAGTCAACTATTTTAAATTTGATTACGTCTCCTGCTTTATATTTTGAAGTTAAATTTGCTTCTCTCTTGTATGACAAGTCAGACACATGTAAAAGTCCGTCAATATCTTTTTCCAGTGAAATTAATAATCCAAAGTCAAATACTTCTGTTACTGGTTTTTCAATAATATCTCCAATATGGTATTTTTCCTTGACTGTGTCCCAAGGATTTTCTGACAATTGTTTTACACTTAACTTAACGTTTTTCTTTTCATCTTCAATTTGAATAATTTTTGCAGAAAATTTGTCTCCTTCCTTGTAGTTTTTAAGCTCTTTAGCACCATTATGCCAAGCCAGCTCTGAAACATGTACAAATCCAGAATTACCGTCAACAGTCACAACTATTCCAAAATCAAGTACATCCTTCACGACTGCTTCGACTACATCTCCTACATTATGGCTTGCTGCAAATGCAACCCAAGGATCTTCTGATAATTGTTTTATACTTAATTTTAATCTATTTTTCTCAGCATCCTTTTCAATAATTTTAGCACTTATTTCATCACCAATTTTATATTTTTCAGTCAAATTATCCACTTGATCCCAAGAAATTTCAGATATATGAATAAATCCACTAGTTGCTCCCAAGTCCAAGATAATTCCAAAGTCAAATATTTCTTTAATTTTACCAGTAACAACATCTCCAATATTTACATTTTCTAAATATTTTTCTTCTTCAATTTTTATTAAATCACTTCTTGAAATAGTTATGTTGCTCTTATTTTTTTCCTTTATTAAAAATTTAAATTTTTGTCCTGTGTAATCTTTGTTTTTGTCAAATCTGGCAAGTGAAAATGGTAGAAATGCTTCATTTTTTCCGATTCTTACGGTGTATCCACCTTTAATTTTCTTAATAATTTCTCCTGTTACAATGTCATCTACATTAAATGATGCTAGTTCTTTTGCCTTATCCAATACAAATTTTGAAACAATGATGTTCTCATCATCTTCTCTTAAAACTTTTACTTCAATTTTATCTCCTATTTCAAAGTCTTTAACCTCGCTTGCATAAATTCTTCCTTCTTTCTTTGCATTCATATCAAGAAAACCATAATCCAGTTCTTTTCTAGTAATAACTCCTTCTACTATATCTCCAGATTTTTTTTCTTCTGGTAAATAATCTTCCAATAATAATTCAAATTCTTTTTCGTTCATTTTGCACTCTAGAACTGCTATTAAAAGCCAGTTCTTCTCCCTTCTTTTTTATTTATAAAAATTATTCTTCAAAAAATTTATCAACTTCAATTATTTTTCTTAATTCTTCTAATAATTTCTTTTCATTTTCTATATTTTCTTCATTTTTTGAAATTGCTCTAAGCTTTAATTTTTCTCCCTTAGCTGCTCCAAGCATCATTACTCCAAATACATTCTTTGCATTTACAATTTCATTTTCTCCAACTTTTTCTATTTCCAAAGTCAAATTATATTTCTTTGCGATATTGACAATTTGTCCAGATGGTCTTGCATGAAGCCCTTGCTCATTTTTTATTTCCACAATAATTTCTGTCATAATTTGCCTTTCCTGTCTTTACCTACTCCCAAATCTATGTGAAGCAATACACTGTAGAATTAAATAAATCAATTATAATTATTTATTTTAGTTTTTACACAATTATACTATACTTTAATTGTAAATCTATGTAAATAATATCATTTATTCAGTTAAAAATCAATGTCTATCTTCTTATTTTTATAAATTTTTTAATAAATTACACCACAGTAATTATATTTATGTTATTCTCATTTAAATAACGAAATTATTACAAATTTTTCTAATAAAAGGTATAAACCTAATATTTTCAAATAATTAAAATACAATTTTCCTTTTTCAAATAAAGTTTAGTATAAATAATTCGTATAGCATTTTTATATACTGGAAAAACTGAGCATAGGGAGTTTTTTATTAATGCAAAAAATGCTGTAGACTAGCCATAGTTTATTGCGTAATAATTAGCACAATTTTAATTCTTAGGATTGTAATATATACTCAAACCTATTTAAAATTAAACTACTAAAAATTATATTGATTTAGGGTTTGAGTAAAATAGTCATATAGTTTTAAAGCAGTTTTACTATACCAATAAATAACTTTCTTAAAATAAACAAAAAAGAGAGCCATATAAAATGACTCTCCAAATTTATTTTAAAAATTTTAAATTCAATTATTGATTAATGAATCTTACATTACTAAAGTCAACGTTTTGGAAGAATAATTCAACTCTTCTGTTGTTGTATCTTCCTTCAACTGTGTCATTAGTATCAGCTGGGTTGCTTTCTCCTTGTCCAGTAATTGATCCATAAGAGATTGAGTTTTTCAATCCATAATCTTTCAATAATCTAGCAACGTTTTGTGCTCTTGCTACTGATAATTTTTGGTTATAAGCAGCTGATCCAGTTGAATCTGTATGTCCAACGAAATCAATTGAACCACCTTCAGCAAATTGGTTAATTACTCCAGCGATAGCTTTCAAGTCTGAAGCTTCATTTTCGTTAGGTACTCTTCCATCTACTTTAAATCCTCTGATTACACATTTTTTCTCATTTGCTGAACAGCTAAATGGTAATGTAGCAGTTGTTGGTTGATTAATATCTTTTGTTTGTGGTTCTGTAGGTACTGGAGTTGGTACAGGTACTTGCACAGTTTGAGTTATGATTTTAGGTGCTCTGTCATTTTTCAATTGTCCAAATCTATATCCTACTCTAACTCCTACTGAATCCATATGATCTCTGTCTCTTTGACCTGTAGCAGTATCTTTATATTTAAATCCTGATCTTTCATAAATAGCCTCTAATGAAACTGGTCCAAATTCAGTACCTATCCCTGCTGCTGCATATAATCCTCCAGATAATTTTCCATCATTTGCTCTAACCTCTTTAGAGTCTTTAGCGAAATTATACCCTGCTCTTCCTAATACATATAAAGCGTCATTTCCACTGTTAGTAGTAATTAAATTAAATTTACCTAAAGCATAAACTGGTACACTTCTACCAATTCTTTCATGCGGTGTAGATTTAGTTTTCAATTTACCTGAATTAGATGAGAATTTATATTCTGATCCTAACCCCCATTCAAATTCACCTTGGTTGTCAACAATATATTCTAAACCAAGTGTTGGTCCATTTTTTAATCTAGCATCTTCTCCTGCAAGGTTAGTTCCGTTTTTGTATTTTCTGTAGAAATCATATCCACCTTTAAATTGGAATTCAGATGCTACAGCATTTAAAGCTAATAAAGCTGTTCCTAAAATTACTAATTTTTTCATTTCAATTCCTCCTGAATTTCATTTTGTTTTCTCTAACTTTTTAAGTTGTTACTATTTTCTTCTAATCCTCTATTAAGATTATACAACATTTTAGAAGAAAATGCAACACTTTAGCATACAATTATATTCTTTAGCTAAAACTTTTTGTTTACAATTTATAATATCATTTTTTTTATAAAAAGTCAACAAAAAAATTAAACAATACACTATTTTAACCTTTATTTTAGTATATTCATCTATTAAAACATCCTAATTTTATTGACTTATAAGTCATTAAATTTTTTGTTTTTTTTTGATATTTTATAATTATAATCACTGGTTATTTTTAACATTATCAAAAAATTTTCTATATACTTATTAATTTATCAATAGAAGTTTCTAATTTTTTCAATAATGCGATACGATTTTTTTTCAATTTTTCGTTATCAGTATTAATAATTACATTGTCAAAAAATTGATTAATCGCAGATGCATTATTTAGCAATGTTTCAATATAATTTGAAAATTCTGTATTTTCAATACTTTCCAATTGATTTGCTAAATTATACAATGTCTTTTCTTCTTCCAATTCAAATAAAGTACTGTCAATATTTAGATTTTCATTTTTTTCATCTTTCACAATATTTTTTACACGTTTCAAAAGATTTATCAAAATTTCAAAATTTTCAGTTTGTGATAATTTCAGAAGTTCAGATAATTTTTTATCAAGTTCCACAACATTGCTTTCAAGATTTATCTCATAATTTATAAGATCTTTTTTATATTTTTCAGAAAGTACGTTAATTATTCTTTGTTTAAAGAACTCTGTCACATCCTTCACAACATCTTTTTCCAGTACTTTTTTATCAGCCGAAAAAATTTCATAAGCCTTTTCAATTAATTTTTTGTAGTCAAAGGATAATTTTGAATTTAATGTGACTTGGATAATTCCTTGTGTAGCACGTCTTAATGCGTAAGGGTCTTTCGAACTTGTTGGTTTTAGTCCAACTGCAAAACATCCAATTATTGTATCCATCTTGTCAGCTATTCCAGCGATAGCACCTTCCACAGTTGTTGGAAGTTCATCTCCCTGATAACGTGGCAAGTAATGCTCAAAAATCCCAAGTGCTACATCTTTATCTTCTCCCTGCTTTTCAGCGTAAACCGAACCCATAAACCCTTGTAATTTTGTAAATTCCTTTTCTCCAATTACATTTGAAACAAGATCGGCTTTTGCTAAATCCACTGTTCTTATAATATTTTCCTTCTTATCATTCAAGTTCAATTCTGAAATCAAATATTCAGCAATTTTCTCACTTCTTTTAACTTTTTCAAAAATTGTTCCCATATCCTTTTGGAAAGTAACTTCCTTTAGTTTTTCCACATTATCTGCAAATTTATTTTTCAAATCTTCATCAAAGAAGAATTTTGCATCAGCAAGCCTTGGCTCTACAACCTTTTCATTCCCTTTTTTGACAGTTTCCGAATATTCAGGTGCATTTCTTATAACAATAAATTTATTCGATAATTTTCCGTCTTTATCTTTTACTGGAAAATATCTTTGATGAGTTTCCAATGTAATCGTGATAATATCTTCAGGAAGCTGCAAATAATCCTTGCTAAATTCACCTTTTATTGCATATGGATATTCTACTACATTAACTACTTCATCCAATAAATATTTATTGATTATCGCTGTATCGCCATCATTTTCACCATTTTCCCTTATGCTTTTCAAAATTTCTTCTCTTCTTTTTTCACCATCTACGATAACAAAATTTTCAAGCAATATTTTTTCATAGTCAATCGGATTATTAATCTCAATGTCCTGAGAAGCAAAATATCTCATTCCACGAGTTTTATTACCGCCTTTTAGACCTTCAAACTCAAAAGGTAAAATTTCTCCATTATCAAACAAAGTTACAAACCATTTAATCGGTCTTACAAATCTAAATGTTCTGTCCGCCCATTTCATTGACTTTTCAAACTCTATTTTCTTTATTGCATTTTTCAATATTTCAGGTAAAATCTCCTTAGTATTTTTTCCTGCAATAAATTTTTCAATTGAAATATACTTTCCTTTTTCATTTTCAATAATTTTTATATCATCAATCGTAGCACCTTGCGACTTCACAAACCCTTCTCCAGCTTTCGTAAGCTGCCCATCCTTATAAGCAATCTCAACTGAAGGCCCTACGCTTTTCTTATCCAAGTCATCCTGTTTTTCAGCCAAATCCTTTATAATCGCAGTAACCCTTCTAGGTGTACTAAACGACTCAATCTCTGAAAACTTTATTCTTTCAGCCTTTAATTCATTTTCTATTATTTTTTTCAGATCTTTTTCCGCCTGATCCACATATCGTGCAGGCAATTCTTCCAATCCTATTTCAAAAAGAAAATTCATAATTAATTCTCTCCTTTACAAATTTACATTTTTCTTTTAACGATTTTTTCTCTAAATAATATCTAGAATATTACATTTTTTTAAGAAATTCTTCTTTAGTAATTAAATATTTGTTTTACTGAAAAAATATTCCCCATTTATTTTTTATTCAATAATGGGAATCCCAATCTTTCCCTTGCCTCCACAAATTTTTCAGCACATTTCTTAGCCAAATCCCTGATTCTTAAAATGTAGGACATTCTTTCTGTTGTACTGATTGCCCCTCTTGCATCAAGGTTGTTGAATGTGTGTGAGCATTTTAGGACATATTCGTAGGCTGGGAATACTAAGTCATTGTTTAGGCAGTTTTGAGCTTCCTTTTCATACATATCAAAAAGTTGGAAGTGCATTGGAACGTCTGCCACTTCAAAGCTGTATTTTGATAATTCGTATTCAAACTGGAATCTTCTTTCTCCGTATTTTACGCCTTTTGTCCATTCTAAATCTTTTACATCGTCCTTATTTTGTAAATAAAGTGCAATTCTTTCAAGTCCGTAAGTTATTTCAGATGGAACAATGTCAACTTCCAGTCCTCCAACTTGCTGGAAGTACGTAAACTGTGTGATTTCCATTCCATCCAGCCAAACTTCCCATCCTAATCCCCATGCTCCAAGTGTAGGACTTTCCCAGTTGTCTTCCACAAATCTTATGTCGTGTTCCTTAGGATTAATTCCTAATGCCACTAAACTTTCTAAGTAAAGTTCCTGAATATTTTCTGGTGATGGTTTCATAATTACCTGAAACTGATGATGTTGATACACTCTGTTAGGATTTTCACCGTATCTTCCATCTTTGGGACGACGTGATGGCTCAACATAGGCAACATTCCAAGGCTCAGGACCTAACGACATTAAAAAAGTATCTGGATTAAACGTTCCCGCACCTGTTTCAATATCGTACGGATTTGATATTATACACCCTTTATCTCCCCAGAACTTTTGAAGAGTTAATATAATTTCCTGAAAAGTCATTTTTCTCTATCCTTTCTCTATTTTTCCTATTTTTCGTATCTAAAATATCTTTACTAAATTAAATCTATAAATAACATAACAACTTTATATTTATCAAATTTATTAAATATTTTTCTTTTTTATATTTATTTTTAACGTAAGGGCATCAAACACCATGCCCTTACAACCCCGCTTTACGCAAAACTTTCTTATAAAGAAAAAATAAAACTCGATTTTGAACCAAGGTTATTTTAATTCAAATAACTGCATATAATTCAAAACATATTTCAAAATCTCAGACAGTTATTTTTTCCTTAACGAAATTTTGCTTAATTCATATTTAATTAAATTATCTTGTGTAACTAAACTAAAACTGTCGTGATTTTTTTGAAATGAAATTGACTGTCTGAGCTTTTTCAAAACTTTTAAATTATAATCAATTTAAGAGTTGATAATAATCTTTATTAAAAAGCGAGTTTCAATTTTATTTCAAAAAAATGCTTAGACAAGCGGGGTTTGCAAAGGGGATGGCGACTGTTCCCCTTTGCTTTATAAAAAAGGAAAAATATATAAATTACATAAAAAAGTATTATTAATCAATAAAGTTTAATTTAGATATTCGTAACTACTTTTTACTATTTTTCAAATATTTTCTTGCTAAATAATCAATTATAATAATATAAATACCAATATGCACATACATATCTGCCACATTAAATACGAAAGCCCAGATTCCTCGAAAATCTATCATGTCAATTACGTATCCACGAAGAAGCCTGTCAATCATATTTCCCGTAGCTCCAGCCGCAATTACTGCTACTCCTATTTTTGTCCATTTGCTGTAATTCTTAAAGTTTTTATATTCTACAGCGATTACGTATATAATTAGAACTGCACTTGCTATTGTAAATAAATTGATTTTCCCTTGCAATAGACCAAAAACTCCGCCGTGATTTTCAACATAAGTCAAATGAAAAAATTTATCTATTACTGGTATAGAAAAACCTTGCACTCCACCTGATACATTGAACATCAGCTGCTTTGTAATCTGATCTAATGCAGCTAAAACCAAAATAATAATTATATAAGGCATTCTTTTCTCCTCACATTTTTTATTAACACATATTTGTAAAAAACGAACTAAATAAGTTATTTTTATTTAGCTATATTTAGTCCTATTTTACAAAATAAATTTTATGTTACATTTTTTCCAGAACGCTTGCACATCTTGGACATACATCTGGATGATTGTGGTTGTGTCCAACTTCCTCATCGTATTTCCAGCATCTTTCACATTTTTCTCCAGACGCTTTTTCCACAGCGATCTTTATTCCTTCGATTTCGCTTTCTGCTAAATTATCATTTACAAATTTAACTTGAGATACGATAAATAAGTCAGAAACTTCATTTTCTGTATAATCCTTTATAAATGAATATTCATCATTGGCAATGTTTAAAAGGACTCTTGCATCAAGAGAATGTCCTATTAATCCATTTTGTCTTTCTGCTTCCAGCTTTTTGTTCACTTCTCTTCTTAGACGTGCAATTTTATCCCATTTTTGTGCTAATTCTTCATTCAAGTATTCAGGTCTTGCTTCAATCCATTTTGATAAATGTACACTTTCTTCTTCTTTTAACGTTTCTGGTATTCTTTCCCAAATTTCATCAGCTGTAAATGACAATACTGGAGAAATCATTCTTACTAGCACTTTTAGAACTTCTGTCAATACAGTCTGTGTGCTTCTTCTTTCAATTGAAGTTGTTCCTTCGCAATAAAGTCTGTCTTTTACTATGTCCAGATAGAATGAAGACATTTCCATTGAGCAGAAATATGTAATTTCCTGGAATAGACTGTAAAATTCGTATTTATCGTAAAATTCTGTTGTTTTAGCCTTCAATTCTTCCAGTTTGTGCATTGCCCACTTGTCAATTTCAAACATATCCTTGTAGTCAACTTTATCATTTGCATAATCAAAATCATTTAAGTTACCCATCAAAAATCTGGCTGTATTTCTGATTCTTCTATAAGCGTCAGACATTTGCTGCAAGATATTTTCCGAAATTCTTACATCTTCTCTATAATCTACTGAAGATACCCACAATCTTAAAATATCTGCTCCATATTTTTCTGTAATATCTTTTGGAAGTATTGTGTTTCCTAAAGATTTAGACATTTTTCTTCCTTGACCGTCCATTGTGAATCCATGAGTTAGGATTCTCTTGTAAGGTGCATCTTTTGTACTTGCGATTGATGTCAATAACGAAGATTGGAACCAACCTCTATGCTGGTCACTTCCTTCAAGGTATAAGTCTGCTGGTCTTGGCAAGTTTCTTGGCACTAGCACACTTCTATGTGAAACTCCTGAGTCAAACCAGACGTCCATTATACTTCTTTCTTTTCTAATGTCCACATCTTTCAAGTTATATTTTTCTAAAAGTTCATCCCCGATAATTTCTTTGGCTTCATATTTCCACCAAATGTCAGTTCCTTCTTTTTTTACCATTTCAATTACTCTGTCCATAATTTCTGGCTCATAAATAACTTCATCAGTCGCTCTGTCGTAAAACAATGGTATTGGTACCCCCCATACTCTTTGTCTTGAAATAGTCCAGTCTGGACGAGTTTCTAACATTGAACCAATTCTATTTTTACCCCAAGATGGTACAAATTCTACATCATCTAGTGCTTTTATAGCATTTTCCCTAATATCGCTTTCATCAATGCTAATGAACCATTGCTCAGTCGCTCTGAAAATTACAGGTTTTTTACTTCTCCAGTCATGCGGATACGAGTGAACAAATTTGCTGTGATGCAATAAATGTCCGCTTTCTGTCAAGTCCTGCACAATTACATTGCTTGCTTTTGCATAAAACATTCCTTCGTATTTTCCAGCTTCCTTTGTCATATGCCCTCTGTCATCAACTGGCGACAATACTCCAAGTTCGTATTTTCGTGAATAATTGTAATCGTCCGCCCCGTGTCCAGGTGCCGAATGTACTGCTCCAGTCCCTGCATCAGCTGTAACATAATCTCCAAGCATTACCAGCCCTTCTCTATCTAAGAACGGATGTCTATAATGAGTTTTCTCAAGTTCAGTACCTTTAAATTCCTTCAATAATTCATAAGAAATTCCAAGTGTATTAAATACAGTTTCAGCCAATTCTTTTGCAACTACAAGATTACCTTTTTCTGTTTTGTATAATCCGTAGTCAAATTCAGGATGTAAAAATACTCCCAAGTTTGCAGGCAATGTCCAAGGTGTTGTTGTCCAAATAAGAATACTTGCTTCTTCCACACCTAATTTATCTAATAAGTCCTGTGTCCCTTCAAATTTTACATAAATTGAATGAGATTCTACATCCTTGTACTCAATTTCCGCTTCAGCCAAAGCTGTTTCAGTAGTAGGAGACCAGTAAACTGGTTTTAGCCCTTTATAAACATAACCATTTTCGTAAATTTCCTTGAATACTTTTAACTGTTCCGCTTCATACTCAGGCATTAAAGTGATATAAGGATTATCCCAATTTCCTAAAATTCCAAGTCTTTTGAATCCTTCTTTTTGTTTTTCTACCCATTTCAAAGCATATTTTTTACATTCTTGTCTAATTTGCAATGGAGTCATATTTTTTGCCTTTTCTCCAAGTTCTTCCATTATTTTCCACTCGATAGGAAGACCATGTGTATCCCATCCTGGAATATATGGTGCATTATAACCTCTTAATCTTTTATATTTTAAGATAATATCCTTTAATATTTTATTTAATGCATGCCCAATGTGAATATCTCCATTTGCATATGGAGGCCCATCATGTAACACAAAAAATGGTGCCCCTTCGTTTAATGATTTTTCATAAATTTCAGCTTTTTTCCAGTCCCTTAATGTTAAAGGTTCTTTTTGTGCCAAATTAGCTTTCATTTTAAAGCTCGTCTTTGGTAAATTTAGCGTTTTTGCATAATCTACCTTGTCTTCCACATTATTATTTTCCGACATTTTTCCTCCTATATTTTTCTTTTAAATTATTCTCTTTATTTATATTTTTTATTATATCATAATTTTATACATTTTAAAATAACTCGCTTTATATATTATTTTTCTCTTAGTTATTATCCTTAAATATACAAATAAGGAGATACCAAATTTTTAGTATTCTCCTTTTTCTTTAATTATTATATCTAAATTTTTAAATTTTATTCAAATTTTTGATTACTAATGTATCATTCCTGCTCCAACAAATGTCAAAACACCTAAGACAAGTCCATATAGTACAGAATATTTAATCGTTTTTCCTAAAAGTTCCCCGTCTTTTCCATTTAATGCTGCAGAAACTGATGTTACAATTGCGATATTTTGTGGTGAAATCATTTTACCACCTGTAGCTCCAGCGGTATTAGCCGCAATTAACAATGATTGCAATGCCGGATTTTGTGATAATCCTTTCGCTACTCCTACTTGAATTCCACCAAATAACAAGTTAGATGATAAATCACTTCCTGTAACAAACGTTCCAATTGTACCTAAGAATGGTGCAATGAATGGGAATCCTGATCCAGTCAATGTTTTAAGACCATCTGCAATGCTTGCTGTCATTCCACTGTGCTTCATAACTACTGAAAGTGCTACAATCCCCATGATTACCAACATTTTATCTAATTTATGATAAATTGTATGACCTAGTACTTCAACCATGTCTTTTACTTTTACTTTTTGAATAAATCCTGCGATAACTGTTGCTATAAATAAGGGTGCAGCTGGTGCCAAAATCCATTTAAACGCAACTCCAGCTTCTTTTGCACTTTTTGCATCTCTAAACCAAGTTGCCCAATGCCCAAATGAAAAATCAATCGTTGAAATTGTATGCTCGTGTAAAGGCTCATTTATAACTTTAACAACTGGACTTGTCCCTACAATTAAAACTACCATTAAGATATATGGAAGCCAAGCTAAAATTGCATCTTTAGTAGAAACTGCCACAGTTTCAAATCCTTCTTCCGCCTTAACAAACATTTTTGTTGCGACAATCATTAAAATCATTGCTATTAAACTTGAAATAATTGTAGGAAGTTCAGCTCCAGTCGTCATAGCTATTAATGGCTGTACCATATATCCAATAATTGATGCGATAACTACTGGTAAAATCCCTTTTCCGAAAGCTGGATTTTTTCCGCCATCTATTTCTTTATTTGCAAAAACTACTAAAATAAAAGGAATAACACAAGTTAATAGTAACAATAGCAATGATGTAAATAATGCTGTCTGTTGAGCATTTAATCCAAAGTTTGAAATCATTGTTGTAACTGGAAGTCCCACTGTTCCAAATGCTGTTGGTGTCGAATTTGCAAGTAAACAAATCATCGCCGCTGTCATAGGAGAAAATCCTAAAGAAATCATAATTGCCGCTGGAATTGCAACCGCTGTCCCATATCCTGCAATACCTTCTATAAATCCACCAAATCCCCAGGCAAGTATTAAAGCTTGTGCACGTCTATCTGATGTAATGTTTCCTAACATCGTTTTGATAATTTCAATTTTACCATTTTTTACTGATAAGTCATAAGCAAAAATAGCTGCTATTATTACAAATCCAATTGGCATCCAAGCCACTGCAAACCCTTCAAAAAGTGAAGCAATAATCCCTTGAACTGGAATTCGCCAACTTGACATGACAAAGTTCAAAATAATCGCTACAATCAAGCTCGCATAAGTACTAAACAACGCAGATTTTTTTAAAACTGCTAACAAAATTAAAAATAAAATTATTGGTATTAAACCTACTAAAAATTCCATTCTTTCTAAACCTTCTTTCTATGATTTTGTTAAAATAATTAACATTTTATAATATATCTTATCAAATTTTTTTAAAAAGTACAAATTTTTTTCTAAATTAAATTTTAGCCTATTCCAAAACTAAACAAATAAAATTAAACAATTCTAACTTTGAACAAATTAAATCTAATTTTCAAACTCTTATTTAAAGCCCCTTTCTTGTAAGTCCAACTCTTCCTCTTTCTTTATCCAGCGACAATATTTTAACTTTTATAATTTGTCCCACAGAAAGTTCCTTTGTAGCGTCTGAAACAAATTTTTCCGCTATCTCAGAAATATGTATCAACGCATCATTTTTTAACCCTATATCAACAAATGCCCCAAATTTTGCTACATTTCTAACAGTTCCTTCCAGAACCATCCCTTCTGTCAAATCATCCATATTCAAAATATCTGAACGTAAAAGCGGTTTTTCAAATTCATCACGAGGATCACGTCTATCCTTTAATAGTGCTTCGTAAACATCTTTCGCAGTTTCCCTTCCAAAATCATTTTCCTTAATAATTTTTTCCAAATCTATTTTCTGCAATTTTTGTCTTACAACATCCAAATCTTCTTTTAAATCCTCAACTTTACATCCAGCTTCCTTCAAGATAATTTCTGCAATTTGATATGATTCTGGATGGATAATCGTATTATCAAGCGGATTTTCACTATCAGGAACAACAACAAATCCTGCCATCTGCTCAAATGCCTTATCTCCAAGCCCTTTTACCTTTTTAAGCTGTTTTCTGTCTTTAAAATCACCATTTTCGTGTCTATAATCCACAAGATTTT
Organism: Leptotrichia hongkongensis; assembly: GCF_041538065.1. Lineage (NCBI taxonomy): Bacteria > Fusobacteriati > Fusobacteriota > Fusobacteriia > Fusobacteriales > Leptotrichiaceae > Leptotrichia > Leptotrichia hongkongensis. The sequence continues at coordinate 94,945 of NZ_JBGORW010000002.1, forward strand.
TTGCCACATTCTTCTTGATTCCAGAAACAAAACTTAATAATGCCCACGAAGCTGTATTAATATTGACTCCTACGTTATTTACCACATGTTCAATTGTCTGCTCCAAAGTTTCATTTAGCTTTTTCTGATTTACATCATGCTGGTACATTCCCACTCCAATTGATTTTGGATCAATTTTTACAAGTTCTGCCATCGGATCCTGAATCCTTCTCGCAATGGAAATCGCACCTCTTGCCGTAACATCCAAATCAGGAAACTCCTCAATAGCAATTTTGGAAGCAGAATAAATTGAAGCCCCAGCCTCATTTGCAATCAGATACGAAACTTTTTTCTTAGAATCCTTTATTACATCGGCAACAAAAGCCTCCGTTTCCCTCGAAGCTGTCCCATTTCCAATTGCAATAATATCCACGTCATATTTTGCTATATAATCCAATATTTTTTTCTTTGCAGCAGCAAGCTGTCTTTCGTTATGTACTCCATCTACAAGAAAAAGTACATCATTTGTTTCATAAAATCCATCTTTATTAATAATTACCATCTTGCAGCCTGTTCTATATCCTGGATCCAATCCCATAAGCGTTTTTTTGGATAAAGGTGGTTGCAATAGCAGTTTTTCCAGATTTTCAGAAAAAATATTGATTGCTTCCTCTTCCGCTTTTTCTGTATAGATATTTCTCACTTCATTTTTTATAGACGGATAAGCCAGTCTGTCCAGCGAATCTTTTATAATTTCCTTAAAAAATTCAGTTAAATTTTTATTTTCAAAAGTATTCAGAATAAAGTTTGTTATAACTTCTTCTGTTTTTTCATCAATATCAATGTCAACTTTCAATATTTTTTCCTTTTCTCCACGATTTAACGCAAGAATCCTATTTGAAGCACTTCTACCAATCTGCTCCGAATATTCATAATAATCCTGATAAACACCTTTTTCATCATTTTCTTTATTTTTCTCAATAACTTTAGAAGTCAAAATCCCAAATTTTGCAATTCTATCCCTTAAAAATTCTCTGATTTTAATATTTTCCGAAATATTCTGAGCAATTATCAAATGTACTCCTTCAATTGCAGCCTTAACATCCGCCACTTCTTCCGTAACATATTTCTTGGCTTCTTTTTCCAGTTGTTCCATTGTAGTCCCTTTGGCTAATGCAAACTCTGAAAGAGGCTCCAATCCTTGATCTTTTGCAATATCCGCCTTTGTTTTTTTCTTTTTCTTATAAGGCAGGTACAGATCTTCAACTTCCTGCAATTTCATCGCATTTACAATACTTTTATGCAATTCCTCAGTTAGTTTTCCTTGCTCCTCAATCAGCCTTATAACTTCCTCTTTTCTCTTTTCTAAATTTCTATAATACGTAATTTTTTCAATTACATCCCGAATCTGCTCCTCATCCAAATTTCCTGTAACTTCCTTCCGATACCTAGCAATAAACGGTACAGTCGCCCCTTCATCAAAAAGTTTTATCGTATTTTCCACTTGTGGTACTTTAAAGTTCAGTTCTTTTGCCACACTAGCTACAATATCCAATGTCTTTCCTCCATTTACAGTTTGATTTTTTTATTTGAATTTATCAAAATCTATTTTAGCATAATTTATAAAAAATAACCAGTTGAATAATTTTATAAATTAGAAAGCAAGTTTATATTTTGTATAAAACTTTCTTTTTCTCTAAAAAATTAAAAAATATGTATTGAATTACGGTAAATTATATTATATAATTATTTTCATTAAAAAACAGTATAAAAATTGTTTTTCTGAAAATAAATAAAAAGGAGAATTTATAATGAATAAAAATTTAAAAAAATTATGTCTGCTAATGGGAATATTAGCAATGGGAGCAGCAGCTTATGCAAATGGAAGTGTTATTGCTGAAAATAATACACAAAGCATTCAGCAAGACGAAGAATTTCCAGGTGGATTAGCAAAAGGAATAGATCAGAAATTTACAACAGATGGAAAATTACACGAAGAAAAATTTTTAAATAAAACATTCGGTTATACAGATACATCAGACAGTTTCAAAATTCAAAAAGATAGTAAAGGATACTTTGTAACACAGTACATCGATGATTCAGAAGAAAAAGATGGTTCTGGATCAATAAAAGAGGAAAAGCTTAGGCTAAAATTAGTAAAAAATGTTTTTCTGACAGAAGTAAATGGTGATGGTTTAACTTATGCTTATGACACAAAACTAAAAAAAGTAGTGCTTATAAATCCAGCTAACAACTATAGAATAATGTTCATTGTTGATTAAAAATTATAATTTAAGAATAAGGAGAAAATTGATTTTAAAGCAAATTTTGTTTATAAAATTGATTTTCTCTTTTTTAATAAACAATCTTATTTCTATACAGTATTTTTTTTACTGTTAAAGATCATTGACATTTAAAAAGAAATATAGTATAATATTTTTGTGTTTTAGAACAGAAAATTATTTACTTTTAAAATAATGGTTGGAGGAAATATATATAAAATATTTATTCTTATAACAATATTGGCCATTGGAATATTATCTTGCATAAAAAAGTCCTCTAAAAGAAAAAATTGTGAGATTAAAATTAATAGACAATAGAAATTTAGCTTATGCTTATGATACAAAATTGAAAAAAGTCGTATTTATAAATCCATATAATAAATTCAAAATAATGCTTATAGCTAACTAAATTAGTTATTTCCCAATATATTTTTTACTTAAAAATCTGATTTCTTAAAAATTTGACAAAAGAAAAGTAATGTTTTATAATGATTTGTTTAAAATATTTTTTTGATAAATAAAAAATTTTTTTAGGCAAAAATTTAGTAAAAAATAAAAAAGGAGAAAGATTTATGAAAAAATTTTTATTTGTTTTAGTAGTATTAATTTTTGGCTCTGGAATTATCATTGCCAAAGAGATGTTTAGTGGAAAAGTGCCTGAAGATATTGTGTTTGTAGGTGATTCAATAATGAACAGCAGCAAGCAGTATATCGGTCCTAATTTTAAAAATCCGTATTTTGATACAAAAATATCACGTCAATTTTCAACACTTCCAGGAATTGTTACAAAATTAGTTGAAAACAACAAGTTAAAGACTGCATTAGTTGTACATCTTGGAACAAATGGAAAATTTACAGACAAGGACTTTGATTATGTTATGAAAATGGCAAATGGAAAAGATGTATTCTTTATGAATACTGCTCACAAAGATCCTTGGGAACAAGAAGTAAACAGAAAACTTAAAGAAAAAGTAGCCCAGTATCCAAACGCTTATTTAATAGACTGGTATTCTTACGCAAAAGGTAAAAATCAGTATTTCTACAAAGATAGAACTCATCCGAATGACAAAGGGCAAAGATATTATGCAGACTTCTTGACTAACGAAATTAAAAAACACTATCTTGGAGAAAATAATAAAAATAATACTCTAGAAAGATAATTCTTCAAGTACACAAAACACAAATATACATACAATAAACAAAACAATTGATTAAAAAATAATAATTTCATAAAACTACTTTAATTTCAAACTAAGAAAGTTAAGCTGTATCACAAAACATAGTATTCTATGTAATTTGAGCTGTTTGTTTTAAAGTAGTTTTTTTTATTAAATTTTTATTTCAAATATACTCAAATTTTTTCAAAATCACACTAGCAAAATTAGATAATCTTTAAATTTTAAACAAAAAAATAAATCATACAGTTAAATTTTTATAAAAATATATTTTTGATAGAAAGGAATTTTTTTATTTTATGAAAAAGGAAAGAATACAGAGCCTTGACATATTAAGAACTATTGCACTTGTTCTTATATGTGTTTATCACTGGTTTTCCTATAAAGGAACTTATATCGGTGTTGTTATATTTTTTGCATTAAGTGGTTACTTAGTTACAAGCGGACTTCTTTCGAAAGATTTTTCAATCTTTACAGTAATTGACAAAAGATTAAGAAAAGTTTATCCAAGTCTTCTGATTGTAATTTTAGCCTCAACTATTGCATTATATTTTGTAAACAATGGACTTGAAATGAAATATAAATATAGTGCTTTATTTTCAGTACTTGGACTAAATAATATTTATCAAATTTTTTCAAAAATGTCGTATTTTGATAATTTTGGGATTATTTTGCCATTAACACACATCTGGGCATTGTCTTTTTTGATACAGATGTATGTATTTTTCCCTATTTTAATACAAGGTCTAAAAAAACTTAAATTGAAAAATAATATAATTGGTATGATTTTTTTAGGACTGGGAACAATTTCTGCTTTAATGATGGCTTATGTATTTTATATAACCTCAAAATCTCCAGAAGGAGCTGATTTTTCAAGAATATATTATGGAACTGATACAAGAGCTTTTGCTTTCTTTATTCCAGCAGGGATAGCATGTTTTTATACAAATAGAGATATAAAAAAAGATATTGAGAAAAAAATCATATTTATTTTAGGTATTCTAGGATTAATTGTACTAGTTTTCTTTTGCTTCGGTATAGACTATAGAAGTGCCTACAATTATTATGGATTAATGTTCTTATCAAGTATTTTAATTGGATTTACAATTGTTTTATTTTCAAAGCCTGAATTGAGAAAGTTCAATCTTTCAAAATATCCTAAAATATTTAATCCTATTATAAGATTAGGACAGCATCAATATCAATACTATTTATGGCAATACCCAGTTATGATATTTGCACGTGAATATTTTAAATGGACAAAACTTTCAAATACACAGCAATTTTTTATGCAAATTATTGTTTTAGTAGCTATTTCGGAGCTAAGTTACCTTTTATTCGAGAAAAAAAGTATAAAATATGTAAGTTATCCCCTTTTAATTTCTATTTTTGCAATTTTAATATATTCTCCAGTCTATGAAAACAAAGACTTGGAAGAAATGAAAGCAGCACAAGCAGCAGCTACTGTAGAAGAGCCTGAACCTACCCAATCTACAACGCCAGCACCAACGGAAAATACACAAAATGGCAATCTTACAATGGATGAACTTCTTAATGCTATAAATGCTCCATCAAAAGGTATCGAAGAAGAATCAAAAATACAAAATGAAATTTTGAAAAAGTATCCAAATGATGAGAGAGATATATTGTTTATCGGAGATTCTGTACTAGATATGACAAAAATTGATTTAAGGAAAAAATATCCAAATGCAATTATTGAAACAAAAGTTGGACGTCAATTTTATGAATTGCCAAATATGTTAAAAAACTATGCTCAAAATGGTAAATTAAGAAAAATAATTGTAATTGCACTTGGAACAAATGGTACAATTTACGAAAAGGATATGAAATCTGTTTTGGAAACATTGAAAGGGCATGAACTTTACTTTATAAACACAGTTATGCCTGATCCATGGCAAGACAGCGTTAATGCGGAAATTAAGAAGGCAAGCGCTGAAAATCCAAATATAAAGGTAATTGACTGGTATTCATACTCAAAAGGTAAACAGGAGTATTTCTACAAAGATGGAACACATCCAAAACCTCATGCTGCCAAAAGATATATTAATCTACTATATTCTGTTCTAAGTAAAGACGTTTTAAATTCAAGCAATAATAAGCAACAAAAGTCGGAGTAATCCGACTTTTTAACTTTGTCTAATATCTTTATTTTTCCCAAAAATTTTTACTGCACTTTCTAAATCAATGTGACAATAACCATTAGGATTTTTATCCAAGTAGTTTTGATGATATTCTTCCGCTAAAATATAATGTTTTAATGGTCTCACTTCCACTTGGATTTCTCTTGAATATTTATTTTGTTCATTTTCTATTTTTTCTTTTATTGTATGTGATTCTTCCTTATCAACATAATAAATTCCAGTTCGATATTGTCGCCCCTCATCAAGCCCCTGTCTATTGATACTTGTTGGATCAATTATCGAAAAATAATAATCAAGAAGTTGATTTAAAGAAATTATATCTTCATCATATTTTATATACACTGCTTCAACATGATCAGTCATTTTTAAAATATCATAATTAGTGTCAAGAGTTTGTCCATTTGCGTAACCAACTGATGTTTCTATAACGCCTGGAGCCATTTTAAAAAACTTTTCCACTCCCCAGAAACAGCCTCCTGCCAAATAAATTTCTTTAAAATTTCCCATAAATTACACCTCCTTTTATTTTCGCTCTTAAATTGAATTAGTAAAGTTAATTATTTAGTTCAATTTAAAAAGTTACCATATAATTTATTATGTCATTATACAAGTTGATAAATAGAAATTATTTAATAATATCTTTTAATTATATTATTTTTTTGTTGGTTTTTGTATAAGCAACATTGAAATGTAATTTTTTTACTTTTCCTTTGAAATAGCCTCTTTTAACTGATTAACAGCCTTTTCCAAAACTGCTCTTGGACAAGCGGCATTCAGCCTCATAAATCCTTCTAGCCCCTTCTGATATACACGTCCTTCATTTAGTCCAAGTTTTGCTTTTGTAAGCATAAATTTTTCCAGCTGTTCTTGATTAAATCCAAATTTTTCACATAATTTTCGACAGTCTAGCCATACTAGATATGTTGCCTGTGGAATGTTTGGGGTAATTTCTGGAATATATTCCTTGAAAAAACTATTTAAAAATAAAATATTGTTTTCCAGATACTCTTTTAACTGCTTCAAATATTCTTCACCACCGTCAGAATATGCAGCAATTGTGGCAACCAAATTAAAAGGATTGTTTCTATGAACTTCCAGATCTTTCCAGAATCTGTCGAATTTTGATTTTACATCTAAATTATTGAAAATAATTGTTGCACTTTGAAGTCCTGCAAGATTAAAAGCTTTTCCAGTAGAAGTGCAAGTTATTGTATTTTGTCTAATTTCTTCTGAAACGCTTGCCATCGGAATATGTTTATTGTCCCACAATGTCAAATCAGCATGAATTTCATCAGAAATTACAGGAACTTTATATTTTATGCATAAATTCCCAATTGCTTCCAGTTCATCATGAGTCCATACGTGCCCCAGCGGATTGTGAGGATTGCACAAAATAAATAATTTGGGATTTTCCTTTAATTTATTTTCCAAATCTTCTAAATCAAGTGAATATTCTCCGTTTTTTTCAATAAACCTGTTTTCAATGACAACTCTTGCATTGTCTTCATTAATATCATAAAATTCTGAATAAACAGGTGTCTGAATTAATATTTTATCACCTTTTTCAGAAAAAATCTGAACCAATGCTCCAAGGCTTGGCACAATTCCAATACTAAAACTAAGCAGTTCTTTTTTTGGCTCCCATCCAAATCTTCTTTTCTGCCAGTTTATAAACGACTCAAAATATTCATCTGGACGGTAAACATAACCAAAAATTCCGTGCTGAACTTTTTTTTCAAGAGCATCAATTATAGGCTGTGCTGTCCTAAAATCCATATCCGCAATCCAAAGTGGAATTACATCATCCACTCCAAATTTTCTTAAAAGTTCATTGTATTTCACAGAATGATTATTCTTTCTATCAATAATTTCATCAAAATTGTACTTCATAAAATCACATCCTTTTATTTATTTTTTAATTATTTTTTGTTGACAATCCTCAAATTAAATTATAAAATATATCTAAAATACTATAAAGAGGTAAATTTAAATGACTAAAGAATATAATAAAAATTTTATAATACAGCAAAGTGCAAAGCTTTTTTATTATAAAGGCTATAAAAACACCGAATTAACGGATATTTTTAAGGCTTGTGAAATGCCTAACGATATTTTTTACAAGTTTTTTTCTAGCAAGGAAGAATTGCTTATTGCTGTTATAAAGTATCATACTGAAAATCTTATAAACTTCTTTAACAGCAATGTAGATGACTTATCAATCCATAAATTTCACTATTTTTTTGAAAAATATTTTGAAAATATTGTAAATAACAAGTTTCATGGTGGAAGCCCGCTTGGAAATTTGGCTTTAGAGCTAGCAGATTTAAAAAATAATATACGTGAAGAGCTTGTAAAATCCTACAAAAAAATAGAACTTAGATTTTCTTTTTTTATAACTACTTTAAAATATTCTTTTCCTGAAAAATACGATGATATCGTTCCAGAAACAACGGCAAGACTTCTGATAGCTCTACTCGAAGGAACTATTCTTATGTTAAAAACTGAAAAAGAAAGTTCTGCAATTAACGACTTCTTTGTCTTCTTTAATAATCTTTTCAAACTTGATAACAATAAAGAAGCAGAAGAACAGGATAGCGAAACAGAACCAAAAACTTCTGAAATAAAACAAATGTACATTCCTGATTCTATCCAAAACCAAACAATTGAAACAGATATAAATGAGTCAAATATTAATAACCAAGATTCTAATGAAAATTTTCAAACAATACCAAATATTAATATTGACGAAATTCATCAAGAAAAGGAAATCTATACTGCTTCTGAATCTAAAATTAATAGCGATGATGATATTTATTATGAACTCGATTCAAATAGTTTAATTAATGTTTTCGATGATTTAGACAATTACCAAAAAAATGAAGAAGAGAATAATGAATAAAAAATTTAGGGAGAATAAAAAACTCCCTTTTTCTTATTTTTATTCTATTTATAGTCAAGTCTTTCGCTTGAAACAATTTTTCCATCTTCTGAAACAATTACCTGATAATATGCTTCTGAACCATACAAAATAACTTTCCAATTTCTAAATCCTTTTTTATACAATCCAACATGCTGAGCTTCAACTGCCTCATTAAATTTTTTCTTTACCTCTTCGATGCTATTGCTAACAACTGTATCTCTCGATACAACCGCCGAATCTGGTACAACTCTTTTTCCAACTGATGAACAACTTATTAACATTCCAAAACATAAAATTATTATTATTTTTCGTATTTTCTTTTCCATTAACTATTCACTACCTCTATTTTAATATCAAATTGTAAATCCTTTTTTTCTTTATCTAAATAAGTATATTTTATTTTTTTCAAAACAGCATTTGGATTATTATCAAGAATTTCATTAATATTTTGATTTGCCTTCTCTATTTTATGAAAATTTTCCGCAAGCTGAGCATTTGAAAATCCCTTTATTTTAAGATAATTAAACATATTAAAGTCATACATAAAATTCTCCTTTCTTAAATAAAGATTTTTATTTAAATTTATTTTTCAAGTTCTTGATATGTTTTTTCCAAAATTTCCTCAAAAGATAAATTTGTCTTGAAACCAGCGGCTTTTATATGTCCTCCACCGCCAAAAATTGAAGCTATTTTATTTACGTTATATTTATCATTTGCACGAAAACTTCCTTTTAATGAGCCATCAACATCTTCCCTTACAAATAGCGAAAGTTCCATTCCTTCAATTTTTAAAAGCATTTCTGCTGCACCATCCGTATCATCTTTTTCAATACTTAGCTCTTTCATTTTTTCCTGTGTCAAATAGTAGCTTATGAACTTACAGTGCTCATTAATTTGTTTATTTTTATAAAGCTCTCCAATAAATCCAACTTTTTTTTCACTAACTTCAAAAATAATATTAGCAATCTTGTGATTATTAACACCTGCTCCAATCAACTTGGAACATACAAAAAAAGTATGTTCTGTAACATTGTCATGCCTAAAGTTGCCAGTATCATTGATTATTCCAAGATACATATATTTAGCGATTTTCTCTTTCAATTCAATCTCAAAAATCTCTAAAAACTGATACAAAAGCTCCCCTGTACTGCAAATGTCTTCCACATAATTAAAATCTGCATGTTCAGTATTGCTAATGTGATGATCGATATTTATAGACTTTTTACTAAGTTTTTTTATTTCTATAGCCTTTCCATATCTTTCCTCATTTGCACAATCTACACTTATAAACAAGTCAAATTTTTCATTATTTTGAAAATTATGCTTAAATTCATCACTAAATTTTTCATAGCTCCAAATCAATTCTGTATCTTCAAAATGTCGCATATACTTAGGCAGCTTATCATCAACAACGATTTTTATCATTTTTTCCATATTATTTTTTTTACAAAAATCATCTATCATAAAATAAAATGCCAAAAGCGAGCCTAATGCATCTCCATCGGGATTAATATGTGCTGTTAAAATAATGCTTTTAGATAGTTTTATTTCATTTACGATTTCTTTTGGAAAAATATTTCCTTTGTAATTTTTTTTCATATATTTTTATTTTATTCCTGTTCTTAAATTTTTATAATTCTTAGCTATTATTTTCCAACAGAACGAATCATATAGCCACTTCCTGCTTTCTTAGCTTGATTTTCCATAGTTTTTAAAGTATTCGGGTTGTCTGTCATATTTGACATCACTACATAAACTGTTTTCCCATTTACTGAAGTTCTTTTATAGTAAAAATTTCCACCTAGCTTTTTAGCTATTTCTCTTGCTGAAGATTCTGAATTTACCGAAGCTACCTGAATATACTTTTTAGAACTACTTTTCACTTGTTTTTTCTTCGCTTCTTCTCTAGCTTTTCTTGCCGCTTCCTCTTTTGATTTTCTTGCCGCCTCTTCTCTAGCATGCTGTTTTGCGGCTTCTGCTCTTGCTTGTTCCTTTCTAGTCTCCTCTTGTTGCTGTTTTCGTATTTCAGCCTGATGTGCTTCTGCCCTTGCCTCTTCCTTACGTTTTTGTTCGATTAGCCTAGCTTCTTCCTTTTTTTTCTGTTCCAATTTTCTAGCTTCCTGCTTAGCATGCTCTTTTTTCTTTTTTACATCCTCTGTTGTTTTTTCATTTGTTTGTAGTTGCGATGATGTATTTTTCTGATTAATTTCTGCTTGATCTTGCTGTAAATTAATTGGCTGTGAACTTTTTGTCTGCTCAAGTTCTTTTGTAACTGTTTCGTTATTATTTTCTACAACCTGATTTGGTAAAGTCAGATTATTCTTATAATCTTTGGAATTATAAAAATTCTTATTTCTAATTTTCATTTCTTTTGTAATACTTTCAGTCGTAGTTTCTTTTGATTTTTTATAGCCTGTTGCAAGCACCACACCATAAGTAACAACTGCAACAATTCCAACTGCTCTCATTACTTTAAACGGATTTAATCGAAAACTCATTTTTTCTCCCTTCTTTTACCTTTTTATTTTTATTAAATAATCTCTTTTAATATCCTTTTAGAATTTTCTGCTGCAAGTTTTACAAAACTTGTGTATTCCATTCCAGAATCATCTGTAATCGAATCTGAAATTGAACGGATTATTAAGAATTTTATACCTAGTCTTGTACAAACCTGAGCTACAGCTCCACTTTCCATATCCACACAAAGTGCTTCAAAATCCTTTCCAAGTTGAAGTTTTACATCTTTTTGACTCACAAACTGATCCCCAGTCAAAATTCTTCCTAGCAATATCTGATGTTCAAAATTAGTTATAGTTCCAGTTTTTTCAATAAGTCCCTTATCTGACTCAAATGCCCATTCCTTCATTTGAGGAATCTGTCCCATTCTATATCCAAATGCTGTGGCATCAACATCGTGTTGAACAACATCTCGTCCAATAACAACATCTCCAACTTTCAGTCTTTCATCCAGCGAACCTGCAACTCCTGAAAAAATAACCTCACTTACACCAAATCTCTCAATTAATAAAGTAGCAGTAATCGCAGCATTTACCTTCCCAATTCCAGATTGTACAAAAACAACATCTTTATCATTAAATTTCCCAGTAAAAAACGATATTCCGTTTATAATGTTTTCTTTAATATCCTTAATTTCCTTTTTTATAGCCTCAGCCTCTTCAATTACTGCCCCAATAATTCCTATCATTTATTTCCTCCCGTTTTTATTTTTCATTTTCAATATTATTACTTTCATGATTAACATTTTCAGTATCACTATCTTTGTTTTCAATAGTTGTATTTATATTTCCCTCATAAATATATGTATCTTTAAGTTTACAAGTTTTTGTTTCGTTTGTATTAAGAACTGCCTGAAATTCCCATTTTTCATTTTTTCCAAGAGAGCTTATACTGTCAACTGCATCTCCTATTTTTGCTCCATTTTCATCAAAACATGGGATTTCTATTGTCAGATTTCTTTTTCCTACTCCATTATGCATCAAAATTCCTGTAACAATAGTTTTTCCTCCAGTCACTTCTACTTCTGCATTCGAAAACTTATATTTTGTATTTTTAGCCTTTATTTCTCCATCATTTCCACCAATAATACCCCCAATCAATTTTCCAGTTGTCCCAATAACTGCCCCAGTAACTCCACCAGCAGCTTTTATAGTCCCTCCGACTACACTTCCAACTCCACCAATAATTCCGCAAGATGAAGTCAAAACCATTATTCCAATCAACAAAATTCTTCTTTTCACTGTTCTTAATCCTTATTCCTTTTTTATTTTTTATAAAATTTTCCCTAGCTATATTTATTTAATCATCTAGCTTTTTTATTTTAATTAATAAATGTGTTTATTTTATATCTTTAATTTATTTTAATATCCGAGTTCACTATGCCTTATTTTTACATATCTAATTGATTACTGCTTGAAAATAAAAGTGAAATATGCCGAAAAAATAGTAATTGTTCCTCTTTAATTTAATAATATAAAAACTATAAAAAATATTTACTAACAATAACACATTTTTCGAAAATTCTATATATTATACAATATATGATTATAAAACGATATTAGTATAACATTAGAATATCATATTCCTACTAAAAAAACAAGGCAAATCATCCAATTTTACCTAAAAAGTAAACTAGAATCCTTGCCTTTATCTATTTAAATTACAGTTCTTAAAATTTCAAAGTTTCCGATAGTTTTTGTATTAATTCCAACAGGGATTAAAACTGTTTCTCCTTTTCTAATTGAAAGCTTTTCATTTTCTCCCCATACAATTTTTCCTTCTCCTTCCAATATAGAATAAATTGTCATGCTTTCATTGTTCACATCTTCAAAAGAATCAGAAAATTTTAATTTATCAATTGAGTAATATTCTTTTTTTATAATATGTTTTCTCAAAATACTTTTTCTGTTTTCAGAATCATTAAAATCAGTATTTTTAATTTCCACTTCTTTTCCAAAATCAATTACATCTGCCGAATCCTGTAAATGCAGTTCTCTTTTTTTCCCATTTTCATCAATTCTATCAAAATCATAGATTCTATAAGTTACATCTGAGTTTTGCTGAACTTCTGCGAAAAGTATGCTTCCTTTTAATGAGGCATGGACTGTTCCTGGTGTAATATCAATAAAATCACCTTTTTTAACAATTTTTTCTTCAAATAGTCCGTCAAAATCATTTTTTTCTACTTTTTCCAAAAATTTTTCTTTTGTGATACCAGGCTTCATTCCCATAATTAAAGTTGCATCATCACTTGCCTCCATTATATACCAAGATTCACTTTTCCCAAATTCATTGTGTTTTTTTAGGGCAACTTCATCACTTGGATGCACTTGGATAGAAAGTCTGTCATTTACGTCCAAATATTTTATAAGAAGTGGAAATTTATCTGGATATTTTTCATAAACTTTTTTTCCAGCAAGCTCCCCTTTATATTTCTTATAAATATTATCTAGCCTTTGTCCAGTTAAAGCACCATTTTCGACAATTCCCATTCCATGCGGATGTGCTGACACTTCCCAAGATTCTCCAATTTTTTTACCTTCAGGCAGTTTCATTCCTAACTTTGTTTCAAATTCACGTCCGCCCCACACTTTTTCCACAAAAAATTTTTTAAACTTCATTGGATATAACATAAAAAATCTCTCCTTTATTTATAGAATTAATTTCCAATAACTTATTTATTCTATAATAACATTTTGAATTAAATTTTACAATAATTTTAATATTAATATTTTACTACACTATGTTTAAATATACTTCAACAACCTTCATGTTTATGATAAGATTTTTGTCCTAAAACCTACTTGAAAATAGTTTTTACGCAGAGCTTTTAAAAGAAACAAACTGATTTCCAATGTAATTTCCTTTACTGCTCTTTTTTGCCATTATCCCTACTTCCTCCTGTCTTGATATAAGTACATTATACATTTATACATGTATGTGTGTCAACAAATCAATACATATTTTAAAAATATATAAAATAGATTTTTTTACAAAAATTTATTTAAAAATATCTCTATTGAAACAATATCAAACTTAATAAAAATAGATATTTCTTACTATTTAAATAATTAGTATACATACTCATTGAACTATTAAAGAATTAAGAAACGTTATAAATAAATTAGTTTATTAGAATAGTTGCCAATAAGTTGCCAGTAAGTTGCCAGTAAGTTGCCAGTAAGTTGCCAATAAATTTTTAATGTATTGAAATAAATAGAAACAGATTAAAACAAGATAAAACCGTAAAGTACCATAAATAAAAGAAAAAAGTGCATTTCAGCATAAACACTGACTTGCACTATATATCACATTTTTAGTTATTCTAATGGTGCCCAGACGCGGAATCGAACCACGGACACAGGGATTTTCAGTCCCTTGCTCTACCGACTGAGCTATCTGGGCATAATGGCGGGTGAACTGGGATTCGAACCCAGACATCTTGCGATTTCGCCGGTTTTCAAGACCGGTCCCTTAGCCGTTCGGACATCCACCCACAACTTTAATCAAATAATTAAATATTATAAATTTTCTAAAAAAAATACCACAATTTTAAATTATGGTTCTAAAAAAATAAATGGTACGGCCTAGGGGGATCGAACCCCTGTTACCGGGATGAAAACCCGAGGTCCTAACCACTAGACGAAGGCCGCACAAGTTTTTCAATGGTGGATCCAGCTGGACTTGAACCAGCGACCGCTCGGTTATGAGCCGAGTGCTCTAACCAGCTGAGCTATGGATCCATATGGCGTGCCTGAAGAGATTCGAACTCCTGGCCCACGGCTTAGAAGGCCGTTGCTCTATCCAACTGAGCTACAGGCACATATGGTTAAATTTAAATGGTGAGCCATACTGGGATCGAACCAGTGACACCTTGATTAAAAGTCAAGTGCTCTACCGACTGAGCTAATGGCTCATATTTTGAAGCGGGAGACGAGGGTCGAACTCGCGACATTCAGCTTGGAAGGCTGACGCTCTACCAACTGAGCTACTCCCGCATAATATGATTGTGGTGCCTCGGGCCGGACTTGAACCGGCACGGGATAAATTCCCACAGGATTTTAAGTCCTGTGCGTCTACCGATTTCGCCACCAAGGCATTTATAAGTATTTGTTGTTGTTTTTTAACTCACAAGTACTCAATTAGTATATCATAATTAATTTTTATTGTCAACACCTTTTTTAAAATTTTTCTTATTTTCTCATTTGGGTTTACCGCATACTCAAATACAACGCTAAAATATATAACAAAAACTAAGGCTTGCCGTTCTTTCTCTTGTTTTTGCAATAAAAGAATGTCTCACACCTAGAAATAATTTTACTGACTAAATATCATATATTTTATAAAAATTAAAAAATATTATTTTTACTGATTTTATAAAACAGCAGATATATAAAATTTACAATTGGATTCTTCTATCTTGCAAGACATTCTCTTGTACTAACTTTTATTAGTTCTCAACATACTCTCTTATAATTTTTTCTGCTTTTTGTGTAATTTCATCATAGCTTCCTTCTGGCGAGAATTTTTCCAGCACTGATACTTCGATTTTTTTCGGTTTTGGGAACTTCATGTATCTTGAATATGCTTCAAATGCTCCTTTTATTCCAAGACATTGAACATCTACATTTAGTTCCTTTGCAATTATAGCAAATACTTTTTTAAATTGAGCAACTTTTCCATCTTTTGTCCTTGCTCCTTCTGGGAAAATTACGATGCTTTTACCACTTTTTAGATATCCAACTATTTCTTCTACACTTTTTCTAATATTTTTATTAATATCAATTAAAACAACATTTCCATTTGAAACAAGAAGTTTCATTACACCTTTTTTAAAATACCAGTCAATTGCTAAAAACAATGTATTGAAAACAATTTTATTTGGAAAAAGTGATCCTAAAATCAATGGATCTATAAAACTTTGATGGTTTGATACAAAGATTTGCGGATTGTCTGTTAATTTTTTTCTATCAACTTTTTTTACTCTGAAATATAAGTCAACTATTGGCTGAAATACTTTCAACAGTTTTGTTACCCATCGGTTTTTATCATCTTGTATAGGTTTTGTTTCACTTATAATCTGTTTCCAGTCTACATCACTATCTTCAAATTTTGTTGCTTTTTGATTAATGTACTCTGATAATAGTTTCAGGTTTGGCATTTCAGCAAATTTTTCTTCATCTAGCTGAATTCCAAAACTATTTTCTATAAATGCAAAAAATTCTACAATGTCAAGTGAATCCATTCCGATTTCAAGTTCCAGATTTTCTTCGGGCTGTGGTTCAATCCCTTTATTTTTCTTGACATATTCTTTTAAAATTTTATATGCTTCGTCTGTAGGTTCAGGTGTTTTTTCTTTTTTTACAATTTCATTTTTTTCGTATAAATCTGGCAACATAAATCTACGTGCCTTCCCAACACGTGTTTTTGGCAGTTCTTCTTCAAACAGTTTGTAATCAAGTACTTTCTCATAGTTATGTGCCTTTAAATTATAGTCCTCTACAATATTTTTGATGTAGGCTTTTGTATTTGTAATTCCACGTTTTCTAAGCTCTAATAAATCTGGAACAATTATTGCAGCTAACTTGTTCTTGTAATTAAAAATACCAATTTCCTTGATTAATCCATTACTTTGTGCAATTACTCTATTTTCAAGCGTTTCAGGGTCAATATTCTTACCATTTGAAAGGACAATCATTGTATTTTTTCTTCCACGAATTGTAACATATCCTTCTTCGTCAATTGTTGCTAAATCTCCTGTCTTGAACCATCCGTCTTCAGTAATAACTTCCGCCGTCTTATCAGGTTTATTATAGTAACCTTTCATAACAATTGGGCCTTTAACCCACAATTCTTCATCTACAATTTTTACATCAACATTGTATAATTTTTTCCCAACTGTTCCAATTTTTCTTTCTTTTTTTGAATTTACAGCAATAACTGGTGAAGTCTCTGTAAGTCCATAACCTTCAAGAGCATAAAATCCCAATGTTTCATAAAACTTTGAAATTTCAGGATCCATTTTTGCTCCACCGACAACAATGAAGTCAAGATGTCCACCGAATTTTTTATGGACTTTTGCAAAGACTTTTCTTTTTATCTTCAATGATTTGACATTGCTCATCATTTTGTAAATAAATCGTGTAATAAATTTTGCGTCAATTTGCTGCTTTATTCCATCATAAAATAGCTTGAATACTCTTGGCACACCTATTATTGCAGTTACTCTATTTTTTTCAAGAGCGTCAAATATTTCCTTGCTTGCAATTTTTTCTACAAATACAATTGAAGTTTGATATTTTAACATCAAAAGTACAGTTGCCGTCAATGGCAGAACATGGTGAAACGGCAATATTGCCAAAATCTGATCTCTATGATCAAATATTCCCTTTTCATAAAGTCCTTCCATTTCAGTATTTAAATTATTAAAAGACAGCATTACACCTTTTGGACTTCCAGTTGTCCCTGAAGTATAAAGCATAGCCGCTGTTTCATCTCCAGTTGGATTTTCAAGCTCAAACTGCATATTTTTTATAACATTCATTTTTTCCTGTTCAATTGTAATTTTATCCACATTTATTACTTTTACAGTATTTTTTGAACTATATTTTTCAACTGCTTCAAAAATAGTTGCTTCTGTTTCATTTGAGCAGAAAATTAGGTTTGGATGTGAATCTTCTAAAACATATAAAATTTCATCTGAATTACTATTAGCATCAAGGGCTATTCCAGCTGATTTTTTATCCCATACTGCAAAAAAACTGTAAATCCATTCTGGACGATTTTCCATAACAATCAGCCCAAATTTTTCTTTTTCCAATTCAACTACATATTCAGAAAAATACTTTATATTATTTATCAAATCAATATAATTAATATGTTTATTGTCAAAGTCAACTAATGCCAGTCGCTCCGTTCTCTCTAAAAACATAATTTGCCTCCTCTTTTTATTGGCATATCCAAAATTCAATTTAGTATACCATAATCATAAATAAAATTCAATTTCACATTACTTTGTGTATAAAAAATTTTGTTCATAAAATATGATTTTGGAAGAAATTTTTACTATAGTTTTATTAACAAATTAAATATTTTTATTGATTATTTTGAAATATACTGTAAAATATAATTATAATAGCGTGAAAAAAATAATTTAAGAAAGGAAAATAAACTATGAAACCAATTTTTGTTATATCTACAACTTATACAAAATCGCTTGAAGAAGTGGGAAAATTTAGACAGGAACATTTTAATTTTATTCAAAAAAATATTGATGCTGGAAAATTTATGGCTGGAGGGAGACAAAATCCACCAACTGGCGGACTTATTTTAGCATACAATGTAACAAAATCAGAACTTGAGGAAATATTAAAAGAAGACCCTTATTATAAAAATGATTTAATAGAAACTGTAATAACTGAATTTACACCTGCACTATTTGATGAGGATTTAAAAAAATTACAAGAAAAATAATTATTAATTTAGATTGTCAATTATAGAATTTAAATTATCTAATATGCATTAATTTAATAAAAAAAGAACCTACTCTATAATCAATAAAATAGAAATAGGTTCTTTTTTTACATTTAACTTAAATCAAGAATTTAAAAAATTAATACCATCCTCTTAATTTCATTGCTTTTGAAATTCTTTCGATACTCTTCATATAAGCAGCATTTCTTAAATCTACTTTGTATTCATCCGCTAAGTTCCATACATCTTCAAATGCTGTTGACAATAATACATCTTCTTTTTGTTGAACTTCTTCAAATGGCCAGTAGTAACTTTGTAAGTTTTGTACCCATTCAAAGTATGAAACTACAACTCCACCTGAGTTTGCTAGAATGTCAGGAATAACTATAATTCCTTTTTTGAATAAGATTTCATCAGCTTCTGGAGTAGTTGGTCCATTTGCTCCTTCTGTTATTACTTTTGCTTTAATTCTATCAGCATTTTCAGAAGTAATTTGATTTTCTAAGGCACATGGTGCTAAAACATCAACTTCTAATTCTAACAATTCATTATTTGTAATATCTTTTCCATATCCTTTGTTTGCTGCAATACGTCCATTTTCTTCAAAATCTTTTATTACAGCTTCCATGTCGATTCCATTTTCATTGTAAACTGCAACATTTGAATTCGAAAATGCTACAATTTTTGCACCATCTTTATATGCATAATAAGCTGTATAGAATCCAACATTTCCAAATCCTTGTACAGCATATGTTGCTCCTTTAACATCAATGTTTAATTTTGCTAATGCTTTTTTAGCTGTTAAATGAACTCCGTATCCAGTGGCTTCTGTTCTTGCAAGTGATCCTCCAAATTCTAAAGGTTTTCCTGTGAATACACCTTTTGTTGATTTTCCTGCAACTTCTTCATAAGCGTCAACCATCCAGGACATGATTTGTCCATTTGTGTTAACGTCTGGAGCTGGTATGTCAACTTTTTCTCCAATGATTGGTGAAATTGCTTTTGCAAAACCTTTAGAGATTCTTTCTAACTCAGCTTTAGAATATTCTTTAGGGTTAATTGCCATTCCACCTTTTCCACCACCATAAGGGATTCCTGCTACTGAACATTTAAATGTCATCCAAGTAGACAATGCCTTTACTTCATCTCTTGTTACACCTGGATGAAATCTAAGTCCACCTTTAAAAGGACCTACTGCATTGTTGTGCTGCGATCTGTATCCTACAAATGTTTTAACTGTTCCGTCGTCTAATTTTACTGGGAACGATACTTCCAATACTCTCATTGGATTTTTTAAAATTTCATAAACAGCTGGATCTGCATTTAATTTATCACAAGCTGATTTGATTTGTTTTTGAGCAATCTCAAATGGATTTAATGTTTCTTTTGCCATTGTTTCTACCTCACTTTTCTCTAGTCTGTTCTGATTTTTAAACTCTCTGTTAAAAATCTTCTCTACTGTTACATCATACTACAATTCTATATAAAATTGCAAGTGTTTTTTGTTAGTAAGATAAAGAAAAATAATTTATATCATTTTTTCAATATTTATGATATTATATAGAGTAAAGAATTAACAATAAAAATAATGAGGTGAAAAATGGCCACAAGATATAAATTTAATTATGGAAAATTTTTTAGAACTATTATTGTACTGCTTTGTTTAGTGGCATTAATAAGATTTGGAAAAGATGTTTTTGAACGTCATTTTTTTAACACTAGGCTTACAGTTATTCCTGATGTTATGAACCTTGACAAGAAGGATGCTGTAAAATATTTGAAAAAAGCTGGGTTGAAAGTCAAAGTTATTAATTCCAAAACAGAAAAAGTACCACTGGATACGGTTTATAACCAAGATCCACGTCCAGGTAAGGAAGTTAAAGTAAACAGAGTTATAAGAATCTGGGTAAATAATGGAGAAGATGTAAAAGTCCCTAATATTATCGGATTAGAACTGCTTGAAGCAAGATCTCGGTTAAAAGGGCAAAATATTCAAATAGAAACAATTGATTATTATCCATCTAACCAGAAATATAATACAATTTTAGGAGTTTATCCAAAACCAGGTACAAAACTTGAGATTAACCAAAAAATTTCAATACTGGTTTCTTCACAGCAAATGGTAGATCCGTCAGTTATGCCAAATATAACAGGACTTGACTTAAACGATGCGAGAGAATTGTTAAAACAAATTGGACTTGATATTGGAAATATTTCACGTACAAGTGACCCAACATTGCCTGTAAATACGATTATTTCTACAGATCCTGCAGCTGGAACGAAGATTCAGAGAGGACAGAAAATATCAATTGTGTTAAATACTGGAGCTGCTCCGAAAAAACGTGAAAAATCAACTGAGGAAATTATCAACCAGTCTCAAGAAGAAATAGATAATCAGGAAATTGAGAAAATCATTGATAACACAATTAACAAAATAGATCAGCAAGGTTCTGAACAGAAGAATAATGGAAATACACAATCTCCTCCACGTAATAATACACAAGGTGGCGGAAATAACAATTCCAGCGGTGGAGATAATGGTGATGAATAGCTAAAACAAGAAAAATTTAGAAAGGAGATGGGAGTTATTTTGAATTTTTATTTTAAAATTTCTCCCAAATATTTTTATTAAAGGAAAAGTTATTAGAAAAATAAAAGGATTTTACTATGTTTTGGATGAAAATTCCAAAAATTTAAATGAAGAAAATATTTATGAATGTAAATTACGTGGAACTTTAAAAGTAAAAAATGATAAAATGAATTGTATTATCGGAGACTGTGTAGAATTTGACGAAAAGGAAAAAGTTATTGAAAAAATTGAAAAAAGAAAAAACTTTTTATATCGTCCACTTATTGCAAATATTGATTTTATCGGTATTCTTTTTGCAATAAAAAGCCCAAATTTTGATTTTATAAATTTTCAGAAAATGCTCTTAAATGCAAACTCTCAAAATATTCCGGTTGTACTAATCTTATCCAAGATTGACTTAGTTTCAGAAGAAGAGCTGGAAGAATTTTTAAATAAATTCAGAAAAATTTTTAGAGATACGATTTCTGTTTTTCCGATTTCTACACAAACAAATACTGGTCTTACAAAATTGAAGCAATATATAAATGAAAAATCTGTTGTAGTTTCAGGACCGTCGGGAGCTGGAAAATCCACGCTTATTAATACTTTGATTGGAGAAGAAATACTAACTACAAACGATATTAGCGAGAAAACTAAAAAAGGGCGTCATACTACGATAGAAAGTCGATTTTTTATGCCAGCTCCACATTCATACATAATAGACACGCCAGGATTCTCAACACTTGATTTTCCTAAGCTGGAAGAAAAAAAAGAACTGGAAAAATTATTTCCAGAGTTTCTCGAATTTATTCCTGACTGTAAATTTCGAGATTGCATTCACGTAAATGAACCAAATTGTGCGATTAAGGAAAATGTAGAAAATGGCAATATTTCAAAAGAACGGTATGATTTTTATTTATACTCGCTTGAAAATATACGGTTTTTAAAATATACCTAAAACCTGACATTTAATTTAAGAATATTTAATTAAAGAAAAGAGTTGATTTTTTATGGATAAAAAAATTATAATAGCACCTTCGCTGCTTGCTGCAGACTTTAGTAAGCTAAAGGAAGAAATCACAGAAGTGGAAAAACTTGGAGCAGAATATCTGCATTTAGACGTTATGGATGGAAATTTTGTTCCAAATATCAGCTTTGGAGCTCCTGTCATTTCATCTTTACGAAAACATAGCAACCTTGTGTTTGATGTGCATCTGATGGTAAACGAACCAGATTATTTAATAAAAGATTTTGCTGAATTTTCAGACATAATTACAATCCATGCCGAAGCTACAAAGCACTTGAACAGAACAATCCAGTTAATAAAATCTTTTGGGAAAAAAGTAGGTGTCGCATTAAATCCATCTACGCCACTGGATGTTATAAAATATGACTTGGATAACATTGATATGGTTCTAATTATGACTGTGAATCCCGGTTTTGGAGGGCAAAAATTCATTCCTGAAATGATACAGAAAATAAAAGATTTGCGAAAAATTAACAAAAACATTGATATTGAAGTGGATGGTGGAATAAATGACAAAACTGCTAAGCTGGTAAAAGAAACTGGGGCAAATGTGCTGGTTGCAGGTTCCTATATTTTTAGTGGAAATTATAAAGAAAAAATTGATTCCCTGAAATAATGTAAAAGTATCTTAAATTGAACTCAAAAATTATGTCTGCTTTATTCAAATTCTAAAATTGTTTATCTATCTATTAGATATTAAAAGAGATTAAATGTAAGAAATATGAAAAAACAGATAAAATAAAAAATTGCAAATAAAAGAAGAAAGGAACAGTTAAAATGTATGAAAAAATAGAAAATCTATTAGATAAATTTTATAAAACATATTACAAAATTGAAGAAATAAATTTAAATCAGGTAATTAAATGTTTAACTACATCTGAGCTTCATATTATTGAAGCTATTGGAGAAAATGAAATTACAATGAATGAATTATCTGATAAATTGGGCATTACAATGGGAACTGCCTCAGTTGCAGTAAACAAGCTGACTGATAAACAATTTTTAGAACGCTATCGATCAGATATTGATAGACGTAAAGTTTTTGTAAAACTAACTTCAAAAGGAAAAGTTGCATTAAACTATCACGGAGATTTTCACTCAAACATTCTAGAAAAAATCACAGACGATATTCCACAAAAAAAACTGGACACATTTATCGAAGTTTTTGAAACAATCGTAAAAAACCTAGATAAAGTCAAAAAAGACATTCAACCTGAATCAATCTTAAATTTTGAAAAAAATGATTTAGTCCAAGTCTCTTCAATCAAAGGAAGTACTGCAATTAGAAAATACCTAAACGAAAAAGGCGTTATGATAAAATCACTTATAAAAATTTTAAATATTGATAAATATTTAATAACTTTAATTGTTGATGGGGATGAAAAAGTTTTAAATATCGAGGATGCAGAAAATATTATGGTTAGGAAAAATACGCTTTAAAAGTTGTAGAAAGGGAGTGAAATATGCTTTATTTAGATGGAATTGGGATTTCATTTTTGATAAAAGAAATAAAAGAAAAAATATTACGATATAAACTGACAAAGATTTTCCAATATGACAGAGTTTCATTTTCACTCTTTTTTGGAAAAAATAACTTAATTTTTCAAGTAAAGGACAATTCAACGATTTTTTATTTAAAAGATGAAAAAGATCCAAATACTGATTTTCAGTCAAAATTTTTATTGTCATTAAAAAAATATCTGCAAAATTCAATTTTGATAAATATCAGACAAGAAGGTTTTGACAGGATTGTTTATTTTGACTTTGAGAAGTTAAATCAGTTTGGAGATGTGGAAAAATATACGTTAATTATTGAGATTATGGGAAAAGCGAGCAATATTTTTCTGACTAGCAAGGACAAAATTTTGTCTGCGCTTTATTTTACTTCAATTGATGTTGGGAACCGTGTTATTATGACTGGTGCAAAATATACGTTGCCATTTGAGGAAAAAAAGATTTCACCTATCTATCTGGAAGCTGAAAATTTTCCATTTGAAACAGAATCTTTTATGGAAAAAATTGAAGGTGTGGGGCGTGCCTTTGCACTGGAATGTTCGCAGGATTATGATACTTTCAAAAAATATTTATCCAGCTACAAACCAGTAATGTACGAAATCTTAAATCGTGGAAAAATCCAGAAAGTGCTAACCTACAATGAATTTTCTGAATTTAGTCAAAAGGAAAATAAAAATTTGGAAAGTGAAAATGAAAATGGAAGAAAATATTTTGAAACCTTAAATGATGGGTTAAACGCTTATTTTAAAACAACTATTACTTCCAATGTTATTAGTGAAAAAAAGAAAAACTTGCTAAAATATGTTGACTCTCAAATAAAAAAATTCAAAAAAATTGAAAAAAATATAAAAATTGACTTGAAAAAAAATGAAAATTTTGAAAATTATAAAAATATCGGGGATATTTTGGCAGCAAATATGCACCAAATAAAATACGGAATGAAAAAAGTTACAGTTTTTGACTTTTATAACAATCAGGAAATTACAATAAATTTGGATCCGCTCTTATCTCCAAACGATAATCTGAATTTTTATTATAATAAATATAATAAGGGAAAACGAACTATTTCAGCCTTAAATTCTAGATTTTTAGATATTCAAAACGAAATAAAATATTTTGAAGAAATAAAAATGTTTATCGAAAAAGAAAATGATTTTATTGGAATTGAAGAAATTGAAAATGAACTGAATTTAACAAATAATGGAAATAAATCAAAAAATAAAATTAAATTGAACAAACCAAAAAAACGTGAACTATTGTCATTTGACTACAAAGGCTTTCAAATTTTTGTTGGTAGAAACAATAAGGAAAATGAGGAAATTTCCTTTTCCAAAGGACAACCGAATGACATTTGGTTGCACATAAAGGATATTCCTGGAAGCCATGTCCTTATTTTACGAAATAATCAAGAACTTCCAAACGATGTTCTTTTGCATGCCGCAAACCTTGCATGTGAGTATTCTAAAGCGAAAAAAGGCGACAAAGTTACTGTTGATTACTGTGAAAGAAAATTTGTAAAAAAAATAAAAAACAGTAAACCCGGAAATGTTATTTATACAAACTTTCACTCTTTATTAATTGATGTTCAATAACTTTTTTAAATAAACTAGATTGTTTGACTGCCCAACAGAAAAAATGTTCTTCAGACTTATTGACAAATACCGAAAACTGTTGTAAAATTAAGGTAGAGATATAATTAAGGAGGATAAATAAATGGCAAGTAAAACAGTTACTATGACAAATCCTACAGGATTACATACAAGACCAGGTGGAGTATTTGTTGCTAAAGCAAAAGAATTTGAAAGTACAGTAGAAGTTGAAAATGAAGGAAAAAAAGTAAACGGAAAATCTTTATTAAAACTATTATCAATTGGGATCAAAAATGGTTCAGAAGTTACAGTTTACGCTGAAGGACCTGATGCTGATCAAGCAGTTGAAGTTTTAGGAGAATTATTAGCAACTATTAGAGACTAATAAATTGTAGTAATTAAGTGAAATAAAAATATTGTTTTTTATAGATTTGTTATAGAAAATATGTTTTATTAAACTAAAAAATAAAAAGGCTTTCTTATTTTTAAGATTGTCTTTTTTTATTTTTTATATATTTTCATACTATACTTTATACTATTCCTCATTTAAAAATGAGAATAAATTTTCATAATAAGGTTATTCAACAGCTAATTCATAATCATTCAACTTTTTTATTTTTTCTTTTCGTAGGATTGCTCATTGCCGCAAATCCTACAACCTATGGCTAGACTACGACTTTTATTTGCTCAACTCCGAAACTCCTCCTTTCAGTCGTCAAACAGCCGTAGTTGAGCAAATAAAAGCTCCGTCAGTTTATTAAAACAAAAAAATTATATTTTAATTATTTTGAAATACTAGGTTTTTATCCTTTATTGAAAAAGTTTATATTAAATGGTTAGTTTATTTTGTTTATATTTTAAGTAGGCTGTCTCCTTTCACCTACATTTCTAGAATTTCAATTTTACTAATTCAAAATTTCCAAAATAAAAAAGCAGAAAAACTCCTAATTAATAAAAATTTTCCTGCTTAATTTATTTTTCAATTAATTATCATTATTTTTCGCTTCGTTTCTTTAATGCCGCTTTTATCCAGCCTGTAAACAATGGATGTGGACGATTTGGACGGCTTTTAAATTCTGGATGGTATTGTGATGCTATAAAATATGGATGGTTTTTTATTTCGATTACTTCCACATAATTTCCATCTGGAGATAATCCTACAATATCCATTCCAGCTTTTTCAAATTCTTCCCTGTAAGCATTATTAAATTCGTATCTATGTCTATGTCTTTCAGTTATTTCAGTTTTTCCATATATATTTGCAGCCAAGCTATCGTCTTTTAATACACATGGATATGCTCCAAGACGCATTGTCCCTCCCATATCTTTCAGACCTTTTTGTTCTTCCATAAGGCTTATAATTGGATATGAAGTGTCTTTTTCAAATTCTGTCGAAGTTGCATCTTTATAGCCAAGTACATTTCTTGCAAATTCCACACAAGCCATTTGCATTCCAAGACAAATTCCAAAGAATGGAATGTTATTTTCTCTTGCAAATTTTATCGCTTCAACTTTTCCATCTACTCCTCTGTCACCAAATCCACCTGGCACTAAAATTCCATCATAATCAGCCAGTTTTTTCACATCAAATTCTCCAGCCTTAAAATAATCAATTTCAACTTTTGTATCAAGATTAAACCCAGCATGCTCGATTGATTCATGAATACTGATATAAGCATCTTTTAATTCAATATATTTTCCAACAACTGCTACTTTTACAATCTTTTTAGGGTTTTTGAATTTTTCTACCATTTTAGTCCATTCAGTCAGTAACGGCTTTTCATTTTTTATTTTAAAATGTTTACAAATTACATCGGCAAGCCCTAATTTTTCCATAGTTAATGGTATTTCGTAAAGACTTTTAGCATCAAGCGATTCAATCACTGCCTCTTCATCAATATCACAGAAAATCGAGATTTTTTTCTTAATATTTTCATCAACAGGATGTTCACTTCTCACTACAATCACATCTGGCGAGATTCCAAGCCCTTGAAGCATTTTTACGCTATGTTGTGTAGGTTTTGTCTTCAATTCTCCTGCTGCTTTTAAATAAGGCAATAATGTTACATGAATGTAAGCAATATTTTCTCTTCCAACTTCTCTTTTCAACTGACGAATTGCTTCAATAAACGGATCACTTTCAATATCCCCAATTGTCCCACCAATCTCAGTAATTACAATATCAGAGTTATTCTCCTCAGCAGCTTTTATAACATTGTACTTAATTTCATCTGTCATGTGAGGCACAGTTTGCACAGTTCCTCCTAAAAATTCCCCACGACGCTCTTTTGCAATAATTTTTGACATAATTTTTCCAGTTGTCAAATTATTATACTTTGTCAAATTCTCATTGATAAATCTCTCATAATGCCCCAAATCCAAGTCAGTTTCTGCTCCATCTTCTGTAACAAAAACTTCCCCATGCTGATAAGGACTCATAGTTCCTGGATCAACATTTATATATGGATCAAATTTCTGAATTGTAACCTTATATCCTCTCTCTTTTAGCAATCTTCCTAAAGAAGAAGCCACAATTCCTTTTCCAAGCGATGAAACAACTCCACCTGTAACAAATATATATTTTGTTGAATCATTATGTGTATTCATTTTTCCTCCTATTTTCTATTCCTATTTATTCAATTTTAAATATTTTTGGCATTTTTATAAAATATCACTTAATTTAGTAAGATATTATTTTTTAAACTATCCAATCAAATCTTTTTTTCTGTTTTAGTTATTATGACCATTTAAATAACGAATTTATTATAAACTTTTCTAATAAAAGATATAAACCTAATATTTTCAAGTAATTTAAGATATAATTTTTATTTTTTAAATAAAGTTTAGTATAAACTAATCCGTCGGAGCATTTTTATGTGCTGACAAAACTGTCTGAGCATAGCGAGTTTTTTGGCAGTGCAGAAAAATGTCGTAGACTAGCCATAGGTTGTAGGATTTGCGACAATGAGCAATCCTACGAAAATAAAAAAGTTGAATGATTATGAGTTAGCTATTGAACAACCCTATTATAAAATTTATTCTTATTTTTAAACAATAACTATTTTTCTATTTATATTTTTAAATAATTATGTTGTTTTTCCCACAAAAAAAGAGGAAAAAAAAAATTTTCACCTCTTTTAAACAAATTTTATTTATGTAAAACTTAAAAGGAATATCCCAAGTTTGAGAATAAACTCGAGATAGTCCAAATTAATTTTCATTTTTTATTTGTTATTATCTTGCAGCTCCAGCTTTGTAAGCTCCATTTGATCCAAATACATTTCTGATTTTATCTTTGTAATATTCTTTCATGTAGTCTTTTGCAGGTCCTACATATTTTCTAGGATCAAATTCTCCTGGGTTTTTAGCGAATACTTCTCTGATTCCTGCTGTGAAAGCCAATCTTCCATCAGTATCTACATTAATTTTAGCTACTGCTGATTTAGCTGCTTTTCTTAATTCTGAATCAGGGATACCAATTGCATCTGCAATTTTTCCACCATATTGGTTAATCATTTCAACAAATTGGTGAGGTACTGCTGATGAACCATGTAATACGATTGGGAATCCAGGTATTCTTTTTTCAATTTCTTCCAAGATATCCAATCTTAATTTAGGATCGTCTCCTGGTTTGAATTTGTGGGCTCCGTGAGAAGTTCCAATTGCGATTGCTAATGAATCAACTCCTGTTTTTGTTACGAAGTCTTCAACTTCATCAGGTTGAGTATAAACATGTTCTGCTGCTACTACATCGTCTTCGATTCCAGCTAAAACTCCTAATTCAGCTTCAACTGTAACATCGTGTTGATGAGCAAAATCAGCAACTTGTTTTGCTTCTGCAACGTTTTCATCGTAAGGGTGGTGAGATCCATCATACATTACTGAAGAGAATCCGTATTCGATACAGTCTTTTGCTTCAGCAAAATTTGGACCATGATCCAAGTGCAATGCTACTGGAATGTCTGATCCTGATGCTTCTACATAAGCTGTTGCAGCTTTTGCAAGCCAAGGTAACATTTCTTTACCAATATATTTTCTTGCACCTGTTGATACTTGAAGAATTACTGGTGATCCTTCTTCAACGCACGCTTCGATAATTCCTTGTAATTGTTCCATGTTGTTAAAGTTAAAAGCAGGTACTGCGTAACCTTCTTTATTTGCTTTAGCAAACATTTCTTTAGTGTTGCTTAATCCTAAATCTTTAAAATGATATTTCATTTTACGCCTCCTAATATTTATTAATTAGATTAACTTCTTTAATTATATGTTATCAAATTTTCGTATAAAAATCAATAGAAAACAAAAAATAATGTTAAAAATAAGATATTTTTTAATCTACTTTACTTAATTTATTTTACTTTGATTTATGAGTTCTTCCACTGTCATTCCTTTTCTAAGTACATTTTTATCTGTAAATCCTGGGATTCCTTCAATTCTGCCACGTCTTGAAACTTGCCAAATTATCCACCTATTATCTTCGTCTATTTTAGGAAAATATTTATAATCTGTAATCCAAATTTTATTTTCAGGAAATTCACCTTTTATGTATGCATTATAAGTGTTATAATTCACATAGAAAATTACTCTTTTTTTATAATGTTTTTCAAGTTTTTCAACCATAACTCTCAAATGCTCAATTACATCTGGTTTTTTGTATTTTTTTGTAGAAATTTCAAGATCAATAATTGGAGGTAATGTTTTCTCAGAATCAGGGACTTTACTTATGTAAAAATCCGCTTGTGCTTCTCCACTGCTAGTCATTACAAAAAAATGATATGCTCCAACTACAAATCCATTTAATCTAGCGTTATTCCAATTATATAAAAAATCCGTATCAAGAAAATTCTGTCCTTCTGTCGCTTTTAAAATGATAAATTTATATTTTTTATCAACAAGAGTCCAATTCACTTTTTCCTGATGATGTGAAATATCCAGCCCATGAACTTTATATCCAGCTAATTCTACCAAAATATCATTATGATATAAATAACCACTAAGTTCTAGAAACCCCACTATACCTCCACCAATTATCATAATTACCAAAAATTTTATAAATTTTTCCATATTCTCTCCGTTCAGTTATTTAATAACAAAATTATTTTTAAAATTCTCAAATAACCTATTTTTATTATTGTACTTAATTTTAGAGCAGTTTTTGACAGTTTAGGAAAAAATCAGATTAATATGATGTTAATACGGTTAGAGTCCTTTTGTTACTTTATAACTGTCATTCCACCCATATAAGGTACTAATACTTCTGGAACTTTTATAGTTCCATCATCTTGCTGATAATTTTCCATAATGGCAAGCAATGTTCTCCCCACAGCAAGTCCTGATCCATTCAGAGTATGCACAAAATGGCTTTTTCCAGTTTCCTTTTCCCTGTATTTAATCATTGCACGTCTAGCTTGAAAGTCTTCTGTATTAGAGCAAGAAGAAATTTCTCTGTATTTTCCTTGGCTTGGCACCCAAACTTCCAAATCATAAGTTTTTGCCGCACTAAATCCTATATCTCCGCTGCAAAGTGCCAGTACCCTATATGGTAATTCCAGTTTTTGCAATATTTTTTCTGCACAGTTTACCATTTTTTCAAGTTCATCATAAGAAGTTTCAGGTTTTACAATTTTTACCATTTCCACTTTATTAAACTGGTGCTGTCTTATAAGTCCCTTTAAATCACGCCCTCCAGAACCAGCTTCCTTTCTGAAGCAAGCTGTATATCCACAGTAATATTTAGGTAATTCCTCTTCATCTAGAATTTCGCTGTTATGTAAGTTTGTAAGTGTAACTTCTGCAGTTGGAATCAAGTACATTTCATCGCCTTCAATTTTATAGGCATCATCAGCAAATTTTGGAAGCTGTCCTGTTCCCACCATCATTTCTCGTCTAACTAATTGTGGTGTAAAAATCTCTTCAAACCCATGTTCCCCAGTATGAACATCAATCATAAACGCAATCAAAGCTCTTTCCAGTCTTGCCGCTGCATTTTTATAAACTGTAAATCTTGAACCACCAAGTTTTGCCCCTCTTTCAAAGTCCAAAATCCCTAGTTCTACTCCTAATTCATCATGTGATTTTATTTCAAAGTCAAACTCTCTTGGAGTTCCCCATTTTCTGACTTCTACATTATCATCTTCATCTTTTCCAACTGGAGTCGTATCACTTAATTTGTTTGGAATCGTATAAGCAAGCTCCAACTGCTTTTCATCAATTTCTGCTACCTTTTGGTCAAGTTCCTTAATTTTTGCGCTGACAGTCTGCATTCTCGCAAGTAGTTCAGCAGGATCTTTTCCTTCCTGTTTATATTTTCCTATCAACGCACTTGATTCATTTCTTTCTTTCTTTAACGTTTCCACTTCCTGAAGCAAATTTCTTCTATCTTCATCAAATTTCAGCAATGAATCCAAATCAAAGTCACTATTTCTATTTTTTAAATATTCTCTGACTTTATCGGCATTTTCCCTTATATATCTCATTTCCAACATAATTTTTTATTTCCTTTCTTTTTATATATATTTATATAGTATTTTTTTACTTTCACTTAAATTTTCAAAATCATAATTTTTACTAAATTCTATTTTTTTTACGTTTTGGATATTATACTTTTCCACAATTTTATCATAGTTTTCCACATAAATTTTTTTGTAAAGTTCATCAGCTTGATTTTCCACAAAATAGTTTAAGTTTTCTACATTTTCAAAATTTAGAAAAGCTGAATCAGATTTTATGAAATAATTTATGACATTTTTTATTATCTCATCTATTTTATCACGAATTTCGTTAAATTTTGAACCATTTTCAGTTTCAACTTTTTCTATCATTTTTTCTGCAAAAAAAGTTTTTACAAGTTTATTTGTATCTGTTGAAATTAATGAATAGTTGTATAAAATTTCAAAAAATTTATCTTTATCCCGATACAGTAGTTCATTCCCTAATTTTACAGCATAAATTGATTCTTTGTTAAAAATACCTCTTCTAAATCCATCTATTAATTTTAGAAGTTCAATCTTACTTAACCGCTCTATTTTTTTGTTTTTTTCTTTAAATGTTTCCAAAAATTGTTTACTTATGATTTGTTTTACATTTTCATTTTTTTTGTTTTTACTAAAATAAATATATCCCAATTCTAGTATAAATGATGGTTCTTTAACTATTATCTTAAAATTTTTGTCAAGCTGAAAATATTTTCGTTTTTCAAAATTATTTTTATATTTTAGAATAAATTCTGAAAAATTTTCTGTATTTAAAAAGACATTTTCACTTTCCAGCTTTTTATTTTCAGTCAAAATTTAATTCCTCCCTTCTGCTTCATTTTATAATCTTTGTAAAAATTTTAATTTTTAATAACTACAATATTTTTTATATTTGATTTTATAACTTTTATTTTTAAAATTTTGTAAAATTTTAATTTCGCCAAAACCTTAAATCCACTTTATTTTTCAACAATTTTAAATTCCATTTTTAAAATCATTAAATTTTCTATATTTTCATCAATTTTCACAATATCCTTTTCCGTTGTCAAAACATAATCATAATTTTGGGCTTTTTCCTTTATTTCCAAAATTTCTTCACTTGTGTAAACGTGATGATCTGTGAATTTTATTTCATCAATATTACTTGGATTTAATTTTTTTATTGTCTGATAAAATACAGCTGGATTTGCTATTGAAGAAAAAATCAGAACATTTTTATTTTTAATAATTTCTAATGGAAATTTTTCATTTCTTATATTGTTTTCATTATTTATTTTACCCAATTTTTTCCTATTTTCAAAATTTAATTTGTAAAAATAACTTTCTTCAAAAGTAGCAACAGAAATCGGTTTTTGATATTTTACCAGTCTTTCCTTAATTTTCGTAATTTCTTCTCTCGAAACATAATTACTTTTTGTAATAATAATTTCATCAGCTCTTTTTAAAGAGTCAAGCGATTCCCGCAATCGGCCTTTTGGCAAATAATCATTCATTCCAAAAGGATTTGTTGCATCAATCAGAATTATATTTTTATCTTTTTTCAATTTTCTATGCTGAAAGCCGTCATCCATAATAATTGTTTGCACACCACATTTTTCTTTTAAAAAAGTTGCACCTTCATAACGATTTTTACATACTACGACAGGAATTTGAAAATTTAAGGCATGCAAATAGGCTTCATCTCCTGATTCCTTTGAAGCGGCATAAATCTTTTTTTCATCCCGTACAAGCAATAAATCAGTTTCCCGTTTTCCCTTGTAGCCTCGACTTAGAATTCCAACTTTTTTATTCTTTTCTAAATATTTTTGCACAAAATACTGCACAGCTGGTGTTTTCCCAGTCCCTCCTGCCACAATATTTCCAATGCAAATTATTTCCACTCCATCAACCTTTTTTTCTTTAAAAATATTCAAATCATAAAGTTTATTTCGTAAAAAAACGATAAATCCGTATATAATCGACAATAATTTCATTAATTTTTCCTCAGCTTAACTTTCTTAATTAGTTTTCTAACAGTCCTTTATAAATTGTTTCCAGCCGTCTAAATCTATTTTTTATTCCAGATTTCGAAATTTCCATTAAGTCTGCTAGTTCCTGTAGAGACATTTCCTGATTCTCTAGTCGAATTCTTGCTGTTTCGCTTAATACGTCTGTCAATTCTGAAAGACCCATTTTTTCATCAATTACCTTTATCATATTAATCTGCTTTTCAGAAGCCGATAATTTTTTGGTTTCATTTGCAATTTCCCAATTCATATTTCTATTAATTTTATTTCGAATTTCCTTATTTATCGTAACTTCCTCAAATTCAAAAAACGAATTTATTCCCCCAATTAAAAAAATTATATCCAAAATGTCTTCTGAATTTCTTAAATAAACAAGGCTCTTATTTTTTTTCTCTGTTTGAAAAACCTTTTTCCCCATCTGTTTAAACAAATAATACAAATAAGTGGCAGAATCTTCAGTATCCACAAAAAAGTCCATTGCATAAGCTTTTTCTGGAGATTTTATATATCCACAGCTAAGGAAAAAACCTCTAATTATACCAGATAGCTGTTTTTCGTTTTCCACAACTGAAAAATTTTTGTGAAAGTATATTTTTTTTAAAAATGATTTGTATTCCTGCTGATTGTGCTGAGTGGGAAAAAGTATCACTTCATACATTTTGTGTGTTCCAAGGCGTTTACTAATAACGTATTTTAGTTGAATTGGGATATTTGTTACTGCCCTTAAATTTGAATAAATTCTTTTAGCAAGCGAGACATTTTCAGTGCTGAAATAAATTCCGTGTTCTGTAATTACATTCTTTGCAATAAAAATTCCAAAAAGCTCTGCATAAATAGTATCCTTATCTGTATTTTCTAAATTAAAGATTTCTCTTTTTACATTTGCTGAATATGACATTTTTCCCCCTCTCTTTATATTTTTTTCTCTGTTCTTAAATTAAAGTTTTTGACTTTTTGCTGTTTATTGTTGCTCTATTTTTATAAGACCTACACACTTATTTACAAAATTTCGTTAAAATAAGGACTTTCAGACTTTTATTAATACTAAATCCTATTTAAAAATGAAAATAAATTTTTATAATAGGGTTGTTCAATAGATAATTCATAATCATTCAACTTTTTTCTTTTTTATTTTCGTAGGATTGCTCATTGTAGCAAATCCTTATCTTGCAGTAAAGGTTTATCCTGATAATTAAAATTGTGGCAAGATTGCTACGCAATAACCTATGACTAGCCTAATAATTTACTTTTCTAGGATTTCCTGATTTATCATAGTAAGTCCAAGTTCCTGTTCTTCTTCTGCCTTTAATGCTTCCCTCAAATCCAAGGCTTCCATCTGTGTAATATCCTCTTACAGTTCCAGTTTCTCCGTTCATATTTGCTTCATATAAAGGTCTTCCACTTTCATAGTAAACATTCATTTTCCCATTTATTTCATCATTTACATAATTGATTTCAGATTTTTTACCTCCATTGGTATTCCATTCAGTAAATAATCCATTCTTCTGTCCATTTGAATAGTTTCCTTGTGATTTTCTTGAACCGTTTTCATAATACTCAGTCCAAGTTCCTGTCATTTTTCCATTCTCATAGTTCCCAACTGTTTCCTGAGACCCTGTTTTTCCATAATATGATGAATAACGTCCATTTAATTGGTCATCTTTATATTGATATTTTTTCCAGACTTTTCCATTTTCAGTATAAACTGTCCATTCTCCTTCTTTTTTTCCATTTCTATAATTTCCTATTGTAAATCTATTTCCGTTTGTATAAAATTCATCATATTTCCCATTCAGTATTCCATTGCTTAAATTAACAACAAGTCTTCTTCCGCCTTCTTCCATAATTCTATATTCTCCACTTCCTGTCAATTCATAAGTGCTAGAATCTATTCTTTTTACATCTTCCATATTTGATGAGCTAAGCTTCGATAATCTAACCTTCCCAAAATTTGTCCCATAATTTGCAAAGACATCTTTTCCATATGCAACTGCTGATAACATCATCATTCCAGCTATAAATAATATTTTTTTGCTATTATTTTTTTTCATTTTCATATCTCCTATTATTTTATAAAGTTTGTTTTTTTATTTTATTAATTTACCTTTTTACATTATAACAAATTTTTTCCATTTTTTAAACTAAATTCTTGATTTTTCTGGTTCTAGTTTACATTATAAGCAAACTTGGCTTAATTAACATTATGAGTCCCAAAATTATCATAAGAATTCCACCAAACAGATTTACCCATTTAGAATATTTTGTAGTCAATTGCAATTTATTTACACTCATTAAGGCAAATCCAAAAACTATTATATCATCTAACATATAGCCAATTATGTAGATAAATGTGTAAAATTGTCTTGTCCAGAATGGAACTTCATTTATTTGCAGAATTTTTGTGTATGTTTGAGGAATTCCAACTGAACAGGCAAATTCTATTACGTTTACTGAAAGTGCTAAGCCAATGATTGCAAGTGCTGTCAGTAATGTAAACGGCTTGTTGGCAATATCCTTTATCTTTTTAGAAATTTTTGCCCTCTGCTCAAAGTCTGTCACTTCACATTCTAGAGTGTCCCCTTTTTTCAAGTAATTTCTGATAAAGAAAATCCCACCAATAATTCCAACAATTCCAACAATCGGAGTTACCCATTTGTCAAGTCCCACAAAATCCCAAGCATAAATCCAAGCATTTAAAATGAAAAAATACATTACAGCTTCAGCCAAGATAAACAGCCCTGCCACACGGAACATTTTCACCTTATTTCCAACAGCAATCAAAGCTGTCAAAAATAATACCAGAACCCACATTGCACAAGGATTAAATCCATCAATTGTTCCCAAAATTATTGACATTGTAAGCAGCGAATAATTTGTCAAGTCAACAGTCTTATTAATAATCGGAATATTTACAAGTACCTGATTTTCAGCACCTTTCGTAAGTCCTGGCACTTCACATACCGTATCACCTGTACAGACTGCACCATTACTACTCACATTTCCCGTCTGCCCACTTTCCACATATTCCTTCAAAGTCAAAATCTTATCCTTTGTTTTACCAGAATTTATCAAATTTTCAATTTCTTTCCCAGTCGTATCAGCTGTATTAAACCCTTGAATAATATGTCCGTCAATGTAAATAATCGGAGTCCCCTTGACAAGTTTTAACTTCGATGTAGTTTCGTCAAAAAACGCTTTTTCTTCCTTGCTTTCATCAATTTTATACTCCACATATTCAAAATCATCCCTTTTAGTAGATAATTCCTTCAAAAATTTCTCCAAATTTGCACAATTTTTACAGTCTTTTCTACCAAAGTACTCAATTTTTACTTTCTTTGACTGACTATTTCCAACAGAATAACCAATCTGACTTATACAAAATATACCAAAAAGCATAATCATCAACGCAAAAAATCTACTTTTCTCTATCCCAATATTAAAATCTTTTCTCCAAACCATCTTTTTTCACACCTCTCTTTTTTATTTTTTATAAATAATTACCGTACTAACCGCATATTCTCTACTATGCGAAATACTGATCTGTATTGTAAGGCCCTGTGCCTTCTCTTTTATCGCATTATAAAGTGTCACATAAGGCTTCCCCATCTCATCATTCAAAATCTCAATATCACTTAGCGAAAACCCATACACCCCAGTCCCAAACGCCTTGGAAACTGCTTCTTTTGCAGCAAATCTCCCTGCATAGCTGGCATACGGATGTTTCTTTTTTTCAATATGCTCAATTTCTTTTTCCGTATAAACTTTCCTTTTAAAAAGGCTTGTCTGATTAATCGCTTTTTCAATTCGGGATATTTCAATAATATCTGTCCCAATACCGTATATTTCCATATTTATCTCCTTTTTTAAACTTACTATTGTTAGATTATACTACAAATTTTTAAAAATACAAAATTTGTATAATTTTAGTAGTTCAATTTTTAATGAGTTTACATATATTTTTTTCATTTTTGAAACATAGTCTAGCATAAATAACCCGTCGGAGAATTTTTCTGTGCTGGCAAAACTGTTTGAGCATAGCGAGTTTTTTGTCAGCATGGAAAAATGTCATAGACTAGCCATAGGTTGTAGGATTTGCGGCAATGAGCAATCCTACAAAAATAAAAAAGAAAAAACATAGTAATATGAAAAAATATTTATTAATCAAAATATCTAAAAAATAATTTAATTGAATAATTACGAATTTGCTATTAAACAACCTTATTATAAAAATTTATTCCTATTTCTAAACGGGATTTAGTATTAATACTTATAAAAAAAAACTCTACATAAGAAAAAATAATTCCTAAATAGAGATTTTTTTATTTGTTAAATTTTACTATTTCACTTTCACAATTTTCTTTTTCCCAGCCCTAATAATCATTCCGCTTTCGACATTTACATTTGCCTTAATATCTTTTATCGCCTCGTCATTTATTTTGAATCCACCTTGTGAAATTAGCCTTCTTGCCTCACTTGTTCCTCCAAGTAATTTTGCTTCTTTTACAAGCAAGTCAATTACATTAATTTGTCCATAAGGAACTTCCACTTCTGGCAAATCTACGTCAAGATTTCTTTTGCTGAATACGTTTTCAAACCAGTCTCTTGCTTCCTTAGCTGCTTCTTCACCGTAGTAAATTTTTACAACTTCAGCTCCTAATTGTTTTTTAGCTTCCATTGGATGTAAACTTCCATCTGCAATTTGAGCCTTGATTTCTTCAATTTTTCCAAAAGGAACGTCTGTTATCATTGTATAGTAATTTTCCATTAATTCATCTGAAATTGACATGACTTTACCAAACATATCATTTGGAGTGTCTTTTACACCAATGTAATTTCCAAGTGATTTAGACATTTTTTCCACTCCGTCAAGCCCTACCAGAATTGGCATTATCATACAGACTTGTTGCTCCTGTCCAAAGTTTTTCTGTAAATCTCTTCCTCTTAGCAAATTAAATTTTTGTTCTGTTGCTCCCAATTCCACATCAGCCTTCAGTTCAACTGAATCATATCCTTGTAAAATCGGATACATAAACTCAATTAGTGAAACTGGTTTATTTTCAGCCAGTCTTTTTGAAAAATCCTCTCTCGAAATCATTTGCGATACAGTGAACTGCGATAATAAGTTCAACGCATCCGAAAGTGATAATTTTTCCAGCCAGTCAGCATTATAAACAACTTTTATTTTATCCAAGTCCAATATCAATTTTACTTGATCCAAATATGTTTTTATATTTTCATTTACTTGTTCCTCTGACAACATCTTTCTAGTTTCAGATTTTCCTGTTGGATCTCCAATTCTCCCTGTAAAAGTCCCAATCAAAAACAGCACCTCATGCCCCAAATCCTGAAACTGCTTCAGTTTTCTTAAAGGCACAGCGTGTCCTAAATGCAGCTCTGAACCTGTCGGATCAATCCCCAATTTAATCCGTAGCGGAGTATTAGTTGAAATTGA
The DNA here is from genome assembly GCF_041538065.1 of Leptotrichia hongkongensis. NCBI lineage: Bacteria > Fusobacteriati > Fusobacteriota > Fusobacteriia > Fusobacteriales > Leptotrichiaceae > Leptotrichia > Leptotrichia hongkongensis. The sequence goes on from NZ_JBGORW010000002.1 coordinate 134,084, forward strand.
TTTTTCCAACTTTTTCTTAAATTCATTCTCATTAATTATTTCATCGCACCCACGACTCAAAATATTAAATTGTCTTTCTACTTCGTTTTTTACTTCTATTTCATTATTTCTATCTATACTCATTCTTATTTTTTCTCCTTCTTCTGTTTTATTTTTTCTTTTTATTAAATGCAAAGGGAAACAATCACCACCCCTTGCAATCACGACATTTTTAATTTAACTACAAAAATTAATATAAATATCAAGTAAAATAACAACTGATTTAACTTGCTTTAAAAGACTTTTATAAATATGCCACATACTTCATAAAATAATACACAATTGGCAATACGAATAACGCACTGTCAAATCTGTCTAAAAATCCACCATGTCCCAAAAGCAGATTTCCAGAATCTTTTACTTCCAACTCTCTTTTTATCTTGGATTCTACCAAATCTCCCAGTTCGGCAAAGATTCCTATTGCAAGCGCAAGGATAAAGGCTTTTAATCCTCCAATGGCAACATAATCGTAATTTACAGAACAGTTTTTTGATAAAAATGTAATTCCACATACGAAATTTGCTATAAATAAATAAATTTTATCAAAAGATAGGATTACTATAAATACTGCTAGAATCCCTGCAATTGCACCTTCAATTGATTTTTTTGGACTGATTTTTGGAGCTAATCTATGTTTGAATATTTTTCCACCAATTGCCATTCCTACAAGATAGGCAAAAATATCACATGCCCAAATTAGCATAAATGTCATCACAACTAGAATATTTCCATTTGGAAATTCATATTTTATCAGCAAAATATGTGAAAATAAATATGATACATAAATTATTCCAAACAAAGTATATGAAATTTCTGCCATTGCATTTTGGATTTTTACTTTCAAAACCTGCCTTAAAGACAGAAGAATTATTGCAAATACAATAAATCCTCCCATATCAAAGTTAATTTGCTTAAAAAGTGCAAATCTAAAATATGAAAAAATATTTTTTGAATTTTCCTGAAAATATATTGCAACTGGTAAAAACAATCCAAGTCCCATTCCAATCCTGCTTGCTACCTCAAATCCCTTATCCTTTAACATCTTATAAAATTCAAACAGCGACATTCCAGTTATTACAAGTGTAAATACCAAAAACATCACATTTCCCTTTAAAAATATCCATAAAAGGAAAGGTACAAATAACAAAATAATAAATAATCTACTTAACATTCAGTCCTCCGTATCTTCTATCCCTTTTATTAAAGGATAAAATTGCTTTATCTAATTCCTCTTCGTTAAAATCAGGCCAGTAAACATCTGTTATGTAAAACTCTGAATAGGCAATTTCCCAAAGCAAAAAATTACTTATTCTAAATTCTCCGCTTGTTCTGATTACAAGTTCTGGATCTGGAATTTCTGGACGGTACATAAATTTAGAAAATTCTTCTTCTGTAATTTTTATATTTTCTAAACTTTTCTTTTCATCTACAAACCCATTTACTTCTTTTTTTGTAACATTCAGCCGATTATTTTCATTATTAAACTTCTCTTCTATTATTTCACTTGATTGATCCAAAAGTTTAGTTTCCAAAACTTTGTTCACAGCATCAATAATCTCTCTACGTCCACCATAATTAAACGCTATATTAAAAACAATATTCTCACAATCCGCCAAATAATTTTCAGTTTCCTCAATTTTCTTTAACAATTTTTGTGAAATATTTTCCTTTGCTCCTGTAACAAGCAATTTTACACCTTGTTTTTTTAAGTTTTTCTTCTCTTTATCCAAATACTTCGCAAATAAGTCCATAAGCCCATTTACTTCCTTTTCAGGCCTCTTCCAGTTTTCAGTCGAAAATGCGTACACAGTCAAATATTCTACACCAATGTTCCCAGCATACTTTAAAATCTTCTCAAGACTGCTAGCCCCAGCCCTATGCCCTTCCAGCCGAATCTTTCCACGCTCCTTAGCCCAACGTCCGTTTCCATCCATAATAATGGCAATGTGCCTAGGAATCACCAATTCATCTCTATCCATATTATCCCTTTCAAGAATAAAAATATTATTGCTATAATTATAACAGCCAAATCATTATTTTTCAAGGTGTTTGTAAAATTATTACATAAAAAAGAAGCAGAATTTTCAAAATTCTACCCCTAACCATAATAAGCCTTTCTAAAATAAAAATTATACTTTAATAAATTTATTTTTCTTTCTAAAAATTTAACTACATTTTATTAAATTGAATAAACATCTGTACCGCTATCATAATATCTTCTTAGAAAATTTTGCAATCTTTCACTTCCAGAATTTTTAAAAATTTCTTCAGGCTTTCCTTCTTCTATAATTGTTCCGCTATCCATAAATACTACATAATCGGATACTTCTCTTGCAAACTGCATTTCATGGGTAACAATTATCATTGTCATATTTTCTTTTACCATATCTTTTATAACTTTCAGAACTTCTCCTATAAGTTCAGGATCAAGTGCCGAAGTTGGCTCATCAAGCAAAATTACCTCTGGACTCATCGCAACCGCCCTTGCAATCCCGACTCTTTGCTGCTGCCCTCCAGAAAGCTGATTTGGATAAAATTCGGCTTTATCTTTTAACCCCACTTTTTCAAGCATTTTCAATCCGATTTCTGTTGCTTCGTTCTTATTCATTTTTTTTACAATTAAAAGACCTTCAATTATATTTTCTAAAGCAGTTTTGTTTTTGAATAAATTATAATTCTGAAAAACCATTGTCGTATTTTTTCTAAGCCTGTTTATATCTTTTTTATTTATTTTACTCAAGTCAAATGTTTCGTTTCCAAAAGCTATTGTTCCCGATGAAGCTGTTTCAAGAAAATTAAGGCTTCGTAAAAATGTTGATTTTCCCGATCCACTCGGTCCTATGATGCTTATTACCTGTCCTTTTTCTATTTTAAAGTTTATTCCTTTCAAAACTTCATTTTTTCCAAAAGACAATTTTAGATTTTCAACCTTTATCATTCTACAGTCCACCTACTCTCAATTTCTTTTCCACAATTCCCATAACTTTTTCCACAATTATACAAACAACCCAGTAAATTCCAGCAACAACAATATATGCTTCAAAAATATCCAACCCCGAAGCCGATATTATTTTCGCTTTTCCCATCATTTCCACAATTGAAACTGTAAAAGCAAGTGAGGAATCCTTTATCAAACTTATAAAAGTATTTCCAAAATTAGGAAAAGTTATTATGATCGCTTGCGGAAGTACAATTCTTCTCATTGCCTGCCATTTTGTCATTCCAATCGACAATGCGGCTTCAACTTGTCCTTTATCCACAGACTGAATTGCCGCTCTGAATGTTTCCGACAAATAACCTGATACATTTAAAATAAATGCCACGTAAACAAAGATAATCGCAGGAATATTATTCACATCTATATTAAATCCATACTTCAAATGTATATAATCCAATATTTTCGGCAATCCATAATAGGCAAGATAAATTTGAACTAAAAGAGGTGTCCCTCTTATAAAGGACACATAAATTGTAGCAAGTCTTGTCAGCACAGAAATTTTATTTATTCTCACAAGTGCGATAAAAAAACTGAGTATCAGCGAAAATATCATCGTAACAATCGCAATATTCAGAGTCATTGGCAATGCTTTTAATATTTCTGGAATAGCTCTTACCATAAAGCCCCAGTTTAAAAAAGGTACATTATTATTCATTACTTTTCTCCTGTTTATAAATTATTTCGTATAATCTCCGCCAAACCATTTTTCTGATATTTTGGCAAGCGTTCCATCAGCTTTCATTTCAGCTAGTGCTTTATTTACTTTATTTTTCAATTCTTCACTATCTTTTCTAAATGTGAAATATACAGGCGTTTTTGTTACAGGCTCTCCTACAATTTCTACAAGATTTCCTCTTTGCTTTGTGAAATATCCTACTGTCAATCTGTCATTTAAAGTAGCGTCTGCCTTTCCTTGCGCAATTTCTTCTAGTGCAATTGAAACATTTCCATCAAAATAAGCATAATTTATTTCCTTATTTTTGTCAAAATCAGTCAAAGTCTTGTTATAATTGCTTCCTACTCCTGTCATAACTCTTTTACCTTTTAAGTCCTCGAGTGTTTTAATATCAGTTCTTCCTTTTTTTACGATAATTTGAGCGGCTGACACTAAATAATCATCAGAGAAAGTATATTTTTTCTCTCTTTCAGGATTTTTAGCAATTTCATTTGCAATAAAGTCAAATTTTTTCGATTCCAATCCTAAAAACATACTATCCCAAGGTGTAGGCACAAACTCTATATCTAAATTTGCCCTTTTCCCAATTTCTTCCACAACTTCCACATCATATCCAGTTAATTTACCACTTCCATCAGTGAACGTAAATGGTGCATAAACTCCTTCTGTTCCAACTTTCACTTTTTGTTTTCCTTCACTACTCCCACTTTTACCATTTTCCTGTTTTCCTCCACAACTGATAAGAAATAGTCCTATCAATAAAATTCCTGTTAATTTTAAAATATTTTTCATGATTTTCCTCCCAAAATTTTTATATTTTTTATTTATATTATCGTAAAACTAAATTTTTAACTATTTCGTATAATCTCCGCCAAACCACTTTTCTGATATTTTAGCAAGAGTTCCGTCAGCTCTCATCTCAGCAAGTGCTTTATTCACTTCATTTCTTAATTCTTCGCTATCTTTTCTAAATAGGAAAAATGTCGGAGTTGTACTCAAAGGCTGCCCTACCAGCTGAACTTTATCTCCTTGATGTTTTTTATAGTAACTTACCACAAGTCTGTCACTCAATGTTGCATCCGCTTTTCCTTGTGCTATTTCTACCAATGACAATGTAATTCCGCCGTCAAAATAATTAAGATTTATCTTTTTAGCAGCTGTTTTATTATACTCCTCAACAGTTTTTGAATAATTACTTCCAACTGCTGAAATTACTCTTTTACCTTCCAGATCCTTCAAAGTCTTTATGTTATTCTCTCCCTCTTTTACAATAATCTGAGCAGCTGAAACTAAATATTTATCAGAAAAAATATATTTTTCTTCTCTTTCCTTAGTTTTTTCAATCTCATTGGCAATAATATCATATCTTTTTGACTCTAACCCCAAAAATATGCTATCCCAAGGAACAGTTGTAAATTCAATATCTGCATTTATTCTTTTTCCAACTTCCTGAATAACCTCAACATCATATCCTGTCAATTTCCCGCTACTTTCATCCTTAAACGAAAATGGTGCATAAACTCCATCTGTCCCTACTTTTATAACCCTTTTTTTCCCAGCGTTAGTTTTATTTCCGCAAGATACCGCTAAAATAAGTAATAATAAGACTCCTAGCAATAATTTAATTTTTCTCATTCCAAGACCTCCAAAAATAAATATTTTTTAAAGAAAAAAGCCGAATAAGATTATCCGGCTTTCTAAGATGCAATCTTATTTTTTTAATTTATTCACTTTAAAATAAGCTTACATCTAAAATTATTTTTTAATTAATTTTAAAATAAACTATACAAATTCATACACATTATCATATCTATTTTTTGATTTTTTTTCATAATATTTATCATTTTTACAGCTCTCTTTCATAAGCACATTTGTATATAAAAGTATTATACTATAAAAATTTTAATTTGTAAAGTTTTATTTTGTACATACATTTATTTTGGATTAATAAGTATTTTTTCATATTTTATCCAATTGCTACTATTTCTTATTTAGTAGTTTAAATTAATTTTGAAGTTATATGAAACTAAGTAATCCTACTATTTCTGATACAACCGAACATAATCAATTTCTGTAGTTTGAACCGGGAATGGAGAATGCTCAGAAGGCGGGTTCAATCCTGGTTCCCATTCCACATAGTCATTAATAATGAAATGCCATTTATCGTTCTCAAATCCTTGTTTAATTAAGGAAGATGGAACATTCAACTTGCTAAAGTCTTCATCTGGCATAGTAGAAAGATAATTTCCATATTGGTCATATCTAGTATTATCAACTACACTGATACGTTGAGCATCCTTAATACGGTAATGAACAACAGGAATCAATCTTCCATCCATATAATAACGTACTTTTGTTCCATCAAACTCAATTGTCCAGACGTGCCATTCATGCGTCAATGATTTACTCTGTCCACCAACAATATTTTCAAGACGATGTGTAAAGCCACGTGGAGTCCATTCGTGATTTACTTGGCTGTAATAACAGCTGATATTAGTTGCAGGCCATGCATAACTAGGAGTACTTGAAAACCATTCCAAAATTAATAATGAACCATAAGGAGCACTTCCACCTGGATTTTTACAAATAGGTGTATCCACATCATTTTGCTGTTTCTGCATCCAAAGGGCTGTACGCATTCCCTGCAGACGATTCCAGTTCATTCTGGCACGTATTTCTGCACGGAACGGTTTAGAAGCATCTACAAGCTTATTAGATTCTAATCTACCACTTGAATATTGAGTAACTTTACCTGCAGGACATACACCTGTAGTGGCATTTGCATCAGTTAAAGGATCACCTTTTCTGTTAACACAATGACGTCGTGTAGTAAGTATTACGTGATCACCATCTAAACTGATACTGCTTGGCAAATAAGTCAAATGGCTACCCAAATGATTGATAATTCTTTTACTTACCCAACCAGAAGGGATATTTCTATCTTTAAATTCCCAGCATTTCACACTCTTCCATTGTCCCGAAGCATCTGTAGCACTGCTACATCCGTTTGTTAATGGCGATGGCCCAGGTGCTGGCTGATTCTTAATAAATCTTCGAATTACATCCACTGCCTTTTTTTCTGTGCCATCTGACTTCCAAATCCCAAAGTAATTTTCAGGTCCTGCAGCATCCAATATATCAGGCCGTCCGTTATTATCTGCATCAATATTCGCATCAGGAATACCATCTCCATTTGTATCAATATTTACATCAAGCCATCCATCTCCATTACTGTCTCTATCCACTACTCCTGAGGTAATATAAGTCTTTCTATCTTTTGCCTGATATAGAATAAGAGGCCCAAATATGTCTGATTTTTGATACCATCCTAAAATCTGGCTTATTACATTAGCCTGTTTTGTTTCATCAACTCCAGGATAAGCAGCATCCAGTCCTACTTCTGTTGGCCATATTTTTTTATTTCCATCACCATTCTCTGACATTATCTGATACAATGTTTTTTCTCCACTACCAGGTGCCACAACATCACCTATCATATTTGCCCAGCCGTTATCTCGAAATGCTCTAGCATAAATTCCATAAGGATGATGCGATACACCATCAAAATATCCCTTTGCACCAGATCTATACATTCTTTCTAAAAATTCCATAGGTCCGATATATCCTGTTGGACTATTACTGTTTCCTACCGTCATTCCACCAGCCATAACATTTACATCATTATGAGCATTATGTGCTGCCGTATATGCTATTTTCAGTAAATGAGTATAGTGTTCAGGATTTGGTCTAGGATTTTGAATTGTATCATGCCAAAATTCTGGATTTCCTGGTTCATTCCAAAATTCATAGTCAATTACTCCCTGTGAAGCGTATCTTTTTACCAATGCACTTACAAAATTTGAAAAATCGTTATCATACTGCTGAAGCGGTGCAAATGATGCTACCCAAATTTTTCTTGCATTCAATGCATTTTTTTCAGCAGCTGAAAGTTTGTCTGCTCCTGTTGCCCATTCAGGAGCACCACTTATTTGCATTAAGACTTTCATGTTATATTTTTTGGCAAGAGCAACAGCATCATCTATATCCTGCCAGTCGTATCTTCCATTTTTTGAAGACTGGATTCTATGCCATGAGGCTGTAATTCTTACCCATTGAAATCCTACTTTCGCTATTTTGGAATAAGAGTCTTCGGCTTCCCTAAGATTACTTCTCCAAAAAGGGTTGACAGGCTGTATTCCAATTCCTTTCACATTATGAATTTTTGTATCATCTTTTTTTTGTTTTTTAGGATTATCATCTTTGCCACCATCATTTCTGCCGTTTTGATGTCCAGGGTTTCCACCTTTTCCGCCACCTTTATGATGGCCAATTCCACCGACTATTGCTCCGACAGCAGAAGCCCCTGCCACTCCCCCAATAATAGGTCCAACAGGTACTTTTCCTCCTATGTTGCCTCCTAATGATCCTATATTTACTTTTGGCTGTCCTATATTTCCAATAATATTTGCATTTTCTGTTTTATCTGAGCAGCTTAATATTACTGCAGTATCATTTTCCGAATTATCTGAAAAAACTTTATTTCCATCAATAACTCTAACTACATTGGAACATTTTAATGTTATTTCTGTTGAATTTCCTGTTCCATTGTTTATTTTTGTTTCGTTTTTTGATAAATCTTCAGATACATTGGAACATTTTAATATTATATCATTTGAGCCACCACTATCTAATAATGGTATTTCAGATTTACCTATATTTTTTACTGTATTTGAACATTTCAGCTGAATTCCATTAATATTTTCTATTTTATCTGTCTGAAACAATTCATTTGCATTAATTATTTTGACTATATTGGAACATTTTAATATTTTCTTATCCGAATTTTCATTTTTTACCATTTCATCAGATGTATTCTCACTTGTATTTAAACATTCCAGCAATATATCTTTAGAATTAATTTTATTTGTTGTAACTGTATTTTCACTACTATTTTCAAAATTTAAGCATTTTAAAAATATATTATTGCCATTATTTTCAGTTATTTCAGTCCCTTGTGCACTTTCTCCCACTGTATTTAAACATTTCAATAATATTTCGTTATCTGATTTTACTTCATTTACTGAAGAAGGCATGTTACCTATATTTTCAGCCATTATTGAAAAACTCAAAAAAATTAGGAGCAGCCCAGCAACTATAGATTTTTTCATTTTCTGTCTCCTTCTCAAAATTAATATTTCAACTTCACATTGTAATTGGATTTTTTTTAGAAAATCTGTAATTTTATAATCTGTTAAAACTTAAATTATTGATTATATCTATAGAATCTTCTTCAGATACAGTTTTACCATTTTCTTTTTTTATCTCATCTTCAAAGTATTTTTCTCTTTTTACAGTACCTTTTTTTAAAGTTGAAACAGTATTACTTTTTCCTTTCAAATTACTCACTATATCTATCCTGTCTTCTTCTGGTATATCATTATAGGTGTTATAGCCTGCCACTCTAGCTTCCTTTATTTCATTTCCCAAAGATTTCTGCCTTTTTATAGGATTCTTTCTAGAAGTTAAAACTTCGTTACTTTTATCTCTCAAATTATTAATTATATCTATTCTATCTTCTTCCGGTATGTCATTATAGGCATATCCTGCTGTCTTAACTTCTTTTATTTTTGGTTTATTTTTTATACTTCCTATTCTGTATCCTACTCTTATACCAAATGTATCAATTTTACCTTTAGTTTTTATAGGACTGACTGTATCTTTTGGCTGATATTTAAAATTTGATCTTTCATAAAGAGCTTCTATAGAAACTGGCCCTAATTCTGTACCTAATCCTCCAGCATAGTAAAGACCACCACGAAGATCTTTCTTGTTAAAGTTTTCTTCCTTTATTTCGCCGTATACATATCCTATTCGTCCAACGGCATAAAGAAGATTATTCCCTTTATTATTTACTAAATTAATTTTTGTTGTAGCGTAAGCGGGATAAGTTCTTAAAACATGTTTCTGTTCTTTATCACTAAAAAAAGCTGTAATATCAAGAAATTTTTGTTCAACACCTAGACCTATTTCAACAATTCCCTGATTATCAAATAAATATTCCAAACCAACAACAGGCATCTTTTTAATATCAAAATCAGATTTTGCAGACTGCCATTTATTATTTTTCATTCCTGTTCCTAAAAATTGCTCTGGCTGGATATTGTATCTATTCTTAAAATTATATCCTGCATTTAATCTAAGTTCTCCACCATTCCATTTTCTTTTCTGAATTTTATCCGTAGTGTACTGCATATCTCCTGTTTTAGCAAAAATATCAGTTCTAAAAGGATCAAAAGGCACAGTTTCATTTTTTTTCTTTGGTAAATTTTTGATATTTCCGATACTGTATCCTACCCTTACACCAACCGTATTTATATTATCTTTAGTCTTTTTAAAATTATTTAGAGTACTTATATTATTTCTATTTATGTTACCTAAATTTACTTTGTCATATCGTAAATTTGATCTTTCATATAACGCTTCAATCGAAATGGGACCAATTTGAGTACCTAGTCCACCAGCATAATAGAGTCCACCACGAAAATTTTTATCGTTCAAATCTTCTTTATTGTCTCTTCCGGCTTTAGCCTTAGCATACCCTACTCTTCCGATAAGGTAAACGAGATCATTTCCTTCTTTAGAAGTTATTAAATTGTACTTACTTGTTAAGTACATTGGTGTTATTTCATACATTTTCATTTCATTCTTATCTTTTAAAGCTGAAGATTTTACAGAAAACTTATGTTCCGCACCAATTCCTAATTCAAGTCTTCCCTGATTGTCAAACAGCCATTCTATTCCTGCAACGGGACCATTTTTAAATTTATAGTCATAAATAGTATTTGACAAACCTTTCTGATGTTTTGTTAAATCATTTTTATATGCCCTGTCAAAATCCCAGCCCCCATTTATCTTTATTTCCTGAGCCATTGCAGTTGCTGCTGATAGCATCATTGTACTTAAAATATGTAATTTTTTCATAATTCTGTTCTCCCTTAATTTTGAAAATCTCTTTTTTATAATTTAATATCCGAACATTTAGAAAAAATTATAAAAAAAATAATATTATACTTTGACTAAAATATTTCTTCCTTAACTAAGTATATTTTACTAAATTTCTTAGTTTTTTTCAAGAAAAAATAAAAAATAATATAAAGGCATCGTATAATTAAGCACAAATCATAATTTTATCTGGTTTAGGTTAATTTTGAAAAATTTTAGGATATAAATAATAAAAAACTGGACACTTAAATAATATTACAACCATGTTTAAATACATACTAAACAATGTCAGAAAAAATAAAAAAACTTAAAGTTCTGAAAATATAAGCATCTATCAATTTTAAATCAATGTTAAAACAGTTTTATTATATAATAAATTGAAATGTATAAAATTAGAGAGAAAACCATTGTTGACTTATTGACGGTTTTCTCTTTTTGATTTATTGAAATTGTTTTTTAGATTTTTTGAAAGGTTATCTATTTTTTTGATTTAATATATATTCATAGTATTCTTTATATTTTTTTCCTATATTTAGCAAATCCCGCTCTACAGCAATATTATAGGCAGTTTCTGTAATTTCATCCAAGTTTTCCACATTGTTTTCCACAATATTTCTTATTTTTTGGCAGAATTCTTCGTTAGTCCTAGCTTTAAAGCAAGTTTTTCCATCTTCCAGCCAGCCTTCATACACAGGAATATCCCTTACTACAAGCGGCAATTTAGCTGAAAGTGCTTCTAATACTACAATTCCCTCATTTTCTTCATAAGTCATAAATAAAAAGGCTTTTGCAGCACTAAATGCTCCAATTAGAATATCTTTATCGACATATCCTGGAAAAATTAGATTTTTTGGTGGATTTTCAATAATTTTTTGTATTTTATCAGGAAGCATTGACTTTACGCTTGATGAACCAAACCAAAGAAATTGATAATCACTGCATTCCTGTGCCACTTTTACAAAATCTTTTATCCCTTTTCTCTCAAAAGGCAATCCAGCTGTTATAATTAAGGGTTTATTTATGTCATACACTGATTTATATTCATTTAAAAATTTTTCTTTTAAAACTTCATTTTTATTAAATTTATTTATGTTTACACCGTTTGAAATTACTCTAATTTCTTTTTCTTTTTCTAAATATTTTGATTTTATAAGATTTTTTGTATATTCTGATGGAGAAATCAAATAATCTGCTTCATTATATAATTTCTTTGTCCAGAATTTTATAATTGGCGATAAAACATAACTTCCTTTTATACTCCCACGAAAATCTTCATAAGTTGTATGTGTATGATAAATTACAGGCTTCCCTTTTTTCTTTGCCTGTTTTAATACTTCATAAGATTTTAGTGCAACAGTATTTATATGTGCCAAATCATAATTATCTTCAGGATCCTGCGTAACTTCAATATTATTTGCTCCAAGGGCTTCTACCTGATGATTTAAGGCTTGTCCAACGCCGGATTTGCTGAAGGAACTTTTCCCCTCTGAATATAGTAAAACTTTCACGACTATCATACTCCTCTATTGTTTTTTTATAAACTGCTTCTACACGTTCCCCAAATTTTTCTGCCGTATAATCCTGTGAAGCAACAAAAGCATTTTCGATAATTTTTTCTCTAAATTCCTTATCTTCTTTTAAAAGCATTATAGAATTAATAAATTCTTCTTCTGTTCTATAAACAAGCCCTGCTTCGTTCTTTACAAGCAAGTCTTCCAGATTTAAGTCATATCTTGCCACAACAGGTGTTTTAGCAGCCATTGCCTCAACAAACGTAAGTCCCTGTGTTTCTGATATACTAGCATTCAAAAATACATCTCCCATTTGATAGTAAGCAGCAACTTTATCATGTGGCACTTCCCCTGTAAAAATAACTCTATCTGAAATACCAAGATCTTCAGCTTGTTTCTTCAAGTCATCCAAAATTCTCCCACGCCCAACAATCATAAATTTAAAGTTTTCATCCTTAATTTTAGAAAACATATCAATTAACAAATCAATACTTTTTTCTTCGGCAATCCGCCCAATATACACACAAAGAAAATCACTTTTCTCTATTCCAAAATTTTCTCTCATAAATTCCAAATCTTCATCGGAATAATTTCCCCGATAAAATTTATCCAATTCTAGTCCAGTTGGAATAATATTCATTGTCTGGTCAACACCATAAGAATACAAAATATCTTCAACTTTTCTTGTTGGTACAATCAGTCCATTACATTTTTCACAATAAAATTTACTAATCGCAGCTGCAATCTTTTTCCCAGCTGAAACAAATCTCGAACCAAAAATATAATGTGTATAATATTCATATAATGTGTGATACGTATGAACAAGGGGTATTTCAAGATTAATTGCAGCGAATCTCGCAAATGTTCCTACACCCCATTCTGTCTGTGAATGAATAATATCTAATTCCAGCCTCTTTATCTTTTTTATTATTTTTGAAGAATAAATCATTCCCAGTCTATACTGTGGCAACGGCTTAAATTCCATACTTGGTATTCGTAAAACATTAGGCTCAACTTGAGGTGCATCTGGATCAGTCGTAGTAATAATATATACTTTATGTCCCAGCTTTCTAAGCTCCTTCTCAAGTGTCATAATCGAACTTACAACTCCATTTACTTGAGGTCTGTATGTATCTGTAAATATTCCAATTCTCATTTTTATATTTCTCCTTCTATAATAAAGCCTTATTTCAATTTTATTTTTACTCTCCTGAAATTTTTTTTAGGCTACTATAAATTTTCACACAAATAATCATTTTTTATTCTATCTCTTATTATTTTTTATATAAGTTCTATTTCAATTTAAATAAAAAAACTCTTATCTGCTAATTTTTAGGGATTTCCAAGAAGAACTTACCTATTTTCCCCATTTTATAATCTTTCATAAGCCTTCTCGAAATAATTTCATAATTATGTTCATCATTTTTAGAAACACCAAGCCGTTTTTCCAAAATTTCCAGTATCTTATGGTTTTCCAATCCCAAAATTTCCTCATTAGTTATATATTCTTCCAAATTATACACTTTTACAAGATTGTCTATTTTTCCCAAATCCTTTAATTTATCTAAAAATTTAATTGCAACATGCTCCAATTGCAATACATTGTCCTTTATTGAGCCAGTAATCGCTAAATTATAAGCTACCTCATCATCTTCAAACTTTGGCCATAAAACTCCTGGTGTATCCAGCAGTTCCAATTTTTCATCAATTTTTATCCATTGCTTACCACGTGTAAATCCTGGAGTATTTCCAACTCTTGCTTTATTTTTATTCACAAATTTATTAATGAATTTAGACTTCCCAACATTAGGAATCCCAACAATCATAGCTCTTACTTCAGTTTTACGAAGTCCCTTTTTTTTCATTTTTTCCAATTTCTCAGCATAAATTTTATCTGTAATTTTTCGTAGTTCATTAAAATTAGTCCCTTTTTCTACACTCAAAGCTACAAAATAATCAGAAAAATTATTTTTCAAAAAATAATCTTCCCAACTTTTTAATTCCTTGCTATCAATCAAATCCACTTTGTTCAGAACAATAATCTTTTTCTTATTATTTGCCAGCTTTGAAATATCTGGATTTTTACTAGAAATCGGAATCCTTGCATCTAAAATCTCAATAACAACATCAATTATCTTAAGATTTTCAACAATTAAATCCTTTGTTTTCTTCATATGCCCTGGATACCAGTTTATATTCATTCTTTCATTTTCTCCATTTTCTCTCTAAATTTTTATTTTTAATCCTAAAATTAAGACTAATTTTAAAATTAAAGATAAAAACTCACAATTTATTTCAAATTTGTTACAGTTTATTTTACAATCTATCTTAAATTAAAGATGTCGTGATTTTTTGGAAATAAAAATTACTGTCTGAGCGAAGCGAGTTTAATTTTTGTTTTCAAAAAATGCTTAGACGAGACAGGGATGCAAGGGAAATGGCGATTGATTTCCCTTGCTTTAAAAATATAAATTATAGAAAAAATATTTATTAACAACAAATCATTAAAAAAATATATTTTTATTGATTTTTTAAATAAATACCATCATCATTTATTGCCCTTATAAATAAAACAATTTCTCCCTTAATTGGCTTTTCCTCCAACTTTTCTATAATTTCAGAAACATTTCCACGAATTATTTCTTCATAGATTTTGGTAAGTTCTCTTGTAATTACAACGTAACGTTCTCCTAGATATTCTTTTATATCTTTTAAAGTTTTTAAAATTCTGTTGGGGGATTCTAAAATTACAATTGTTCGTTCTTCTTCCTTTAATTTATTGAAAAGTGTCTGTCTACCTTTTTTCTTTGGTAAAAAGCCTTCGTATGCCATTCTTCGCATATCCAGCCCTGAAATACTTGCACCTGTTACAATTGATGAAGCTCCTGGTATTCCAACAACTTTTATTTCAGCTTTTAAAATTTCATTTACTAACTCAAAGCCTGGATCTGAAATACACGGCGTTCCAGCATCTGTTACAAGTGCAATTTTTTTTTCATCTTTTAAAAGATTAATGATATTTGTAATTTGATGAAGTTTATTATGTTCATGGTATTGGTACACCGTTTTTTCGATTTCATAATGGGAAAGAAGTTTCTTAGTAACTCTTGTATCTTCTGCAAAAATATAATCAACTTCCTTCAAAACTTTTATTGCTCTAAAAGTTATGTCTTCTAAATTTCCAATTGGCGTACCAACAACATAAAACATATATATCTCCTAATTTTAATTTCTTTTATTAATTTTGATAACGGTTATTTTCTTTTTCCTGTTCCACTTATTTTTTTATTCATTTCTTCAATTGCTCTTTTTAACTGAACATCTCCAGCTGAAATAATTTTAGCGGCTTCTTCTTTACCTTTATCTTTTATAATAATGTCTTCTATTTCTTTTTCTCTATTTTTTCTAGCTTGCTCACTGTCGTTTGCATACCCTTTTAATGCAAGCAGTTCTTCCATTTTTACTTCTATATCAGGCTCAATTCCCTTTTCATGAATGTAGTTCCCTTTTGGTGTAAAGTATTGGGCAATAGTAAGTTTTATGGCATCTTCTGTTCTCAAAGGTATAACTTGCTGAACGATTCCTTTTCCAAATGTTTTTTCTCCAATGATTGTACCACGTTTGTAATCTTTAATTGCACCTGTAACAATTTCCGAAGCACTTGCACTTGCTTTATTTGTTAATACGATTAATGGGAAATTACCTAGATTTTTTGAAGTTCTGTTATAATTTCTCTGTTGTCCATTTTTATATTTTAAGTAAACAATTAAATCTTCTTTTACAAAAAGTGAAGAAATATCCTGTGCTTCTTGTAATGAACCTCCTGGATTAGAACGTAAATCTAATATTAATCCTTTCATTCCTTTAGCTTGTAAATCTTTAATAGCTTTTTCAACTTCTGCTCCAACGTGATTTCCAAATCTTAAAAGGCTTACGTAACCAATGTTATTTTCAAGCATTTTGCTTTCAACCATTTCCAGTTTAATTTTAGCTCTTGTCAACGTAAATTTCATTGGCTCCTTTTTACCTTCCCTAACTACTTCTACATCGACTTTTGTTCCTTCCTTACCTTTCAGAAGTTTTACAGTTTCATTTGCTGTAAGTGGAAGAATATCTTTTCCATCAACTTTTATAATTCTATCTTTTATTTTTATTCCTACTTTTTCAGCTGGACTTCCGATAAATGGTGAAACAACTTCAAGAGCTTCCCCCTTTTTCTTGCTTATGCTCATTCCAACTCCAACATATTCTCCTTCCATATCTTCAGAAAAGTCTGCTAAATCAGCTTTAGACAAGTATTCTGAATAAGGATCCTTCAGACTATTTACAACTCCTGCAACAGCTCCTTCATAAAGTTCCTTTTTGCTTGGAGTTTCTTCCTTTCCAACATAATTGTTTTCAATAATATTTATTACATCCACAATTCTGTTTAGCTCTGTTGTGTCTTTTGAATATCCAGCACTTGTATTCTTGTCATTCCTTGTTGTTTTTATTATAGTGGTAGCTGCAAATAAAGGCATGCTTACCAATATAAGTCCTAATACTGCCTGCATTATTTTGTTCTTTTTCATTTTTCCTCCTAATAATGTATTTTAACAATTATAAAAATATATTTTTATAATAAATTTTGCATTTAATTTTAAACATGTATTTTGTTGTTTTTTTACTAAAACTGCTTTTTACGGAAATTTTAGCAACATTAAAAACTCCTTATTACCCTTTGCCCCTTTTATTGGAGAATCTTCAACGCCAATTAGCTCGTATCCATATTCTTTTGAAAAGTGAATTATTTTTTTTATGGCTTCATCGTGATATTCCTCATTTTCCACAACACCATTTCTTCCTATTTTTTCTCTTCCAACTTCGAATTGTGGCTTAACTAGCATTACAGCCTTTCCATCTTTAGCAAGAAACTTCTCAAAATAAGGAATAACTTTCGTTAGGGAAATAAAAGAGACATCTATTACAATAAAATCAACCTTTTGATTTTTAATATCTTCTTCTTTCAAGTCTTTTATATGCATTTCTTCAAGCGAGACTATCCTATCGTCATTTCTTA
The DNA here is from genome assembly GCF_041538065.1 of Leptotrichia hongkongensis. Lineage (NCBI taxonomy): Bacteria > Fusobacteriati > Fusobacteriota > Fusobacteriia > Fusobacteriales > Leptotrichiaceae > Leptotrichia > Leptotrichia hongkongensis. The sequence goes on from NZ_JBGORW010000002.1 coordinate 151,369, forward strand.
GTTTCCAATCAAGCTGATTTTTACCAACATCGACACTATATACACGCTTTGCTCCACTTTGCAATGCGCAATCTGAAAATCCACCTGTAGACGCTCCAATATCAAGCACCAATTTATCACTAAAATCCAAATTCCAAGTTTTTATGGCTTTTTCCAATTTTAGTCCACCACGGCTTACATATTTCAACTTATCTTTTATTCGGATATTCAGTTCACCGTTGTCTTTAAATATTGTTCCAGCCTTTGTTACAACCTGGTCATTTACAATGACATTTCCCACCATTATTTCCCGTTTGGCTTTTTCCCTTGTTTCAAAAAATTCCCTTTCTACTAGGATTAAATCCAATCTTTTTTTCATTACTTTCTCTTTCTAGTTCTCTAAATAAAAGATAGTTCCTAATAATACTAATTTAAAGCCAAAAGTTATGTTGCTTTTACATTGCCTTTTTTCATTGGCTTAGCATCAAAAGGAATTTGAGTATATAATAAAACAAATCTCTTATTTTTCTATTTATTTTTTATTACTAAAATCATATTTGCCAAAAATATAGTAAAACTACTCTATATTTAACAGCTTATATATTTAATAAATCTATTTATTCTACCATATTTTAAGCTATTTTTCAAATTTTTACAAAAAAATCACAGCTAAGTTAATAACTGCGATTTAATATTTATCCTAATATATAGCCTTTAAACAAAAGTCCAATCACAATTCCTAGAACACTTCCCCAAAATACTTCTACTGGCGTGTGTCCTAAAAGTTCTTTAAATTTTTCATTAATTATTTCTATGCCTTCATGATGTTCAATGGCATCTACTAGTGTATTTAGAGCTCTTGCATGTTTCCCTGCCTGTTGCCTCACTCCTGTTGCATCATACAAGACAATCCCAGCAAAAACCATTGAAATTGCAAATTCAACCGAACTAAATCCTTTTAATAAAAATACACCTGTTACAAGGGAAACAACCGTCGAAGCGTGAGAACTTGGCATTCCGCCAGTTTGGATAAGTCTTGCCCACTGAGGTTTCTGTCCCTTGAATACAGGAAAAAAAACTTTGTAAAACTGTGCTAAAAAGCACGAAATTGCTGCAACATCAAGCAGTCTGTTTCCAAACAGTATTCCTCCACTCATTTATTTTTCCTCTATACTTTCTTTTTATTTTATTTTTTTACTTTTTTTAAACTCATTAAATTCAGGTGTAATTTTTGCATCCTTTTTATTTTTAGGCTTAAAAAATATTAGTACTTTTCCTATTTTATCTACAAAAACTGATTTTGTTTTCTGAGCAATTTCATCTCCCATTTCCCTATTAAATTCAATCGATGAATTTTGCAATATTTTTACTTTTATTAATTCTCTTTTTTTCACAACTTCTGCAATTGACTTTAACACATTTTCATCAATTCCATCCTTTCCAATTCTTACAATCGGATCCAAGTTATGTGCCAATTTCTTTAAAAAAGCTCTCTCTTTACTTGAAAGCTGTATCATTCTAAACCTCCATTATAATTGGTAAAATAATAGGCTCTCTATCTGTTTCTTTATTCAGGAACTCTCCTATTTTCGCTCTTATTCTCTGTTTAATCTTACCAATCTCTTTTATTCCTTCATTTTCCATGCTGCTAAGCTCCATCTTAATCAGCTCTTTTGTTTCTGATAATAAGCTTTCTGCATCTTTATTATACACAAAACCACGTGTTACAAGCTCAACTTGCTTATTAAACTTACCGTTTCTGTATTGAGAAATCGAAATAATAACTATTCCGTCATCTGCTAGATTTTGTCTATCTTTTAATACAGCATTCCCAATATCCCCAATTCCAAATCCATCGATAAATGTCGCACCACTAGGAACTTTTCCTGCTGTTCTGAATTTAGTTTTCGACAATTCCAGTTTTGCTCCATTCTCTGATAAAATAACATTTTTTTCAGGTACTCCTACTGCAACTGCCAATTCCTTATGTTTTTTTATCATTGCATATTCTCCATGCACAGGAAGGAAAAATTTAGGTTTTACTAGATTTAACATAAGTTTCTGTTCTTCCTGGCATCCATGTCCTGATACATGAATTCCGATTCCTTTTTCAAATACAACATCTGCATTACGTTTCATAAGCTGATTTATATTTTTAGTTGCCGCTTTTTCATTTCCAGGAATAGGTGTTGCTGAAATTACAACTGTATCTCCTTCTCTTAAAGAAATATGCTTATGTGTTCCATTTGCAATTCTTGAAAGAGCTGCAAGCGGTTCTCCCTGTGTTCCAGTACACAAGATAAGTACTTTATTTGCTGGATAAGTTTCAACTTTATCAATGTCAATCATTATATCTTTTGGTATTTTCAAATATCCAAGATTTGAACAGATTTCAAAGATTTTTACCATGCTTCTTCCGTCAATTGCAATTTTTCTTCCATGTTTTAATGCAATATTTACGATTTGCTGTAATCTATGCACATGTGAAGCAAATGCAGCTAAAATAATTCTTCCATCAGCCTTTGCAAATTCATCTTTCAAGCTTTCCCCTACTGTTCTTTCTGATGGTGTAAATCCAGGAATTTGTGCATTTGTACTATCTGACAGCAATAAATCTACACCTTCCTCACCTAACTGAGCCAATCTTCCAAAATCAAATCCTTCTCCATCAACAGGCGTTAAGTCTACCTTAAAATCTCCAGAATGTAAAATCGTTGCTGCCGGAGTCTTTATACAAATTGCATAACAGTCTGCGATACTGTGTGTCACACTTATAAATTCAACTGTAAAATATTTTGAGACTTTTAAGATTGTTCTTCCGCTAATTACTTTTTCTTTTGGTAATTTTGCATCTTTTTTCTCAAATTTTGCTTTTGCAAGAGCAAGTGTCAGTCTTCCACCATACATTGGTATATTTTCTGTTCCTAATTTTTGGTAAAAATAAGGGATTGCTCCTATATGATCTTCATGTCCATGTGTCAAAAGTAACCCTTTTATTTTGTGTCTGTTTGATTCTAAATATGAAAAATCTGGAATTATAACATCTATTCCCAAATGTTCATCTTCTGGGAAAGTAAGTCCCGCATCCACTACAATAATTTCATCTTTATATTGAAAAGCTGTCATATTTTTCCCAACTTCCTCAATACCTCCAAGCGGAATTACATACATCTTTTCTTCTTTTCCATCCACTTCCTTGTCTATATGTCTATTCCTGTCATTTACTCTTGGAATATAACGTACTTCATTTTTTTCATCTAAATGTCTTCGATTCGTGTTTTTTCTTCTAAATCTTTTCATTCCAGATTTTATTTTATTAATATCTTCTTTTTTAGAAAAGTTTCTTTTAAAAGTTTGATTTCCAAACTCATTTTTTTCTTTTTCTGACATTTAGTAAACACCTCCTTATTTTATCTTTTTGCTAAATTTTTATTATTTGCTTGCTGTTTTTTCTTTTCTTCTTCCTTTCTTTTTTTCTGCATTTCTGCTTGAGCTTTTTTTATAACATATTTATCTCTATATTTTAGTATGAATTTAAGAGCCATATTTCCAGAAGCTACTCCTCCATATCCTCCACCTTCTACAACGGACACAAATACAATTTGAGGATTATCTGATGGAAAATATCCTGCAATCCATGAGTGATTATCTACAAATCCTGTATTTTGTGCAGTTCCTGTTTTTACAGAAACTGGATAGCCTCCAATTCTTAACAGTTTTGCAGTCCCTCCATAACCGCTTACAGGCAATCTTAAGGCATTTTGCATTAATTTTAAGTTTTTTGAACTTACATTTAGTTTTCTAACAACTTTTGGTGCATTATTTTCAACTTTTCCTGAATAAGTTACAAATCTGTCCACAACTGTAGGTTTTAACTGAACTCCATTATTTGCGATAGCCTGATAGGCAGAAGCAATTTGAATAGGAGTTGCAAGCACATAACCTTGTCCTATCGACATATTTATCAAATCTCCAGGTAGCCATCGCTGATCCTGTTTCTTCTTAAATCTTTTTTTCTTCCATTCAGGGCTTGGTAAAGTTCCAGCTAGTTCTCCCGGAATATCAATTCCAGTTTTAGACCCTATTCCAAATTCTTTTGCATATTTTACTATCTTCTCTACTCCAGCTTTTTGAGAGAAAACATAATAATATGTATTTACAGATTGTTCAATAGATTTTGCAAAGTTAGTTACTCCATGTCCATATTTATGAGAATCTCTAAATATTAATTTCCCATATCGGTATTGTCCTGTTGAAGTTACTGTTGCATATGGTGAAATACCTGATTCTAAGATACCCATTCCAATTATCGCTTTAAAAGTAGATCCTGGAGGATAAAGTCCAGCAATACCTTTATTTACAAGTGGCTTAGCTTTTGAATTTACTAGTTCATTCCACTGATTGTCAGGTATTCTTGAACTCAATAAATTCAAACTGATTTCAGGATTACTTACAAATGCAATAATTTTCCCAGTTTTTGCTTCCATTGCAATAAATACTCCACTTTTTCCTGTAAAGGCATCTGTCATATATTTTTGTAATTCCAAGTCAAGTGATAAATAGACATTTTTTCCAGCGACACTTTCAGTTGTTTCCATTTGTCTTATAACATTTCCTTTGGCATCAACTTCGACATTTTCCTTTCCGTCCTGACCTTTCATTTCCTTATCATATGAACGCTCCACACCTTTTTTTCCAATCAAGTCACTATTTCTGTAACCTTCTTTTTCCAAATCCTTAAATTCCTTTTCACTGATTGGTTTTACATACCCAATCACATGCGAAGCTAGAGAGTCTTCTGGATAATATCTCTTGTTATACTCTACAATGTCAATTCTATCATTATCAATTTTTTCAATTGCTCTTAATGCAACTTGTTTTTCTAAATCTTCAATAACAAGAATTCTTTTATCTGTTCCCATTCTTTGCTGCTTAAAAAATCTGTCAATTAAATAATCAACTTGATAACCTGTTATCTGACTTATTTTGTTTATATCTCCTATTGTTTCCTTTATACGTTCTGCAACCGCTTTTCGTTCTTGTGAAAGTCTCGCATCTATCTGTTCTTGCGTCATATTCTTTACTTCTTTTAATAATGCTACATCTTTAGGGCTTAATGGTTGCGTATGAGAATGAATTACTTGATAACCTGTTGTATTTTTTGCAAGTAATTTTCCTTCTCTATCGTAAATTTCTCCACGTGTAGCCTTTATTACATTGGTTCTAATTCTATTTTGTAACGCCTGTTCCGCATACTGAGATGCATCTAATACCTGTAATGTAAACAATCGTGCTACCAACAGTAAAAAAACTGCTCCTACAAGAACAAGAAAAACTATAAATCGTACATTTTTTTCTTTTTTATCTAATTCTCTCATAATTTTCCTCTTCATATTTTATTGCATTTTTCCTCAATTAAACTTCCAAAAACATATTATTTCAGTAAAATAGGTATCTATTCCCCATCGTTTTTGCCAATTTCTCTATCTTTTTCATTTACCCCATTATAAAAATCATCTAATCTGTAGTATTCTCTTGCATCCTTGCTAAACACACTAATAATCAAATCTCCAGCATCAATTAAAACCCAGTTTGCCTCATCAAGCCCTTCCACACTTTTCACATTCTCAAGACTTTTCTTTATATCAGTTGCTATTGCCTCAATATTTCTAGAAGAACTACCTGTACATAAAATTGAATAATCAAAAAATGGAGATTTTCCTCTCATATCATATATCTTTATATCCTGTGCTTTCTTATCTTCCATAATATTAACTATCTCTTGAACTTCTTTTTCATAATTATTATTTATTTCACTCATTCTAAAAATTCCCTTTCTTTTTATATTATTTTTTATTTATAAAATCTATTTCAATTTTTTATTTTAAAATTTTTTATTTATCAAAATTTTACAAAAAAATTATTACGATACCACTACTAAGGTATATTATATTATATATTTGACTAATTTTCAATTTATTTCTCAATTTTTAGCAAAATAAAAAATTATATATAAAAATTGGCAATAATGCCACACACCACAATTGCCGCAGTTTCTGCTCTTAAAATACGTTTTCCTAGACTAATTTCTATTGCTTTATTTTCTTTTAAAAAATTAACTTCCTCTTGGGTAATCCCACCTTCTGGACCAATTATGTATAAAATATTTTCATCTTCTTTTTTTATTATTTCTGGCAAAGATTTTGATTCATCGCTATTTTCATAAGCAAATATTATTTTATCATATTTAGAATAATCAATTTCTGCAAGTTTTTTCACAGGTGTAATTTCAGTAAATTTTATTCCTCTGCACTGTTTTAATGTTTCTCTTACAACTACGTCCCATTTTTCTTTTTTTTCATTAATTTTTACAACAACTCGTTCAGTTTTTAAGGGAATTATGCTATTTACACCAATTTCCGTAAGCTTCTGTATTGCCAGATTCATTTTATCATTTTTCAAAATTCCCATTGCAACATCAATATTTACATTTAAAGAGTAGCTGTCTTCTTTTTTTTCCGATATTTTTACAGCAACTTCCTTTTTTGAGATTTCAATAATTTTTGTAAAATATTCATATTCACCATCAATTATCCGTAATTCATCGCCTATATTTAGACGATAAACATTTTGAATATGATTGCAGTCTGATTTATCTTTTATCAAAATCTTTTCATTATTTTCATCAATATTTTCTTTTTCCGCTATTACTGTCAACAACAGTTTTTCACCTCATTTTTTTACTTTTTATCATATTTTAGCCCTATCTACATAAAAATTTTAAAGATTTGAGCAGGCAAAAATAATCATAAATTTTAAGTCTTGTTTCAAAATAATATTATCACATTTTATTCTTTTTCACTAAATATTTTTTCAATTCCTAAATGCTTATAGCCAAATTCGGTTACAACTCTACCACGTGGTGTTCTTTTTATAAACCCTATTTTTACCAAATATGGCTCATAAACTTCTTCTATCGTTCGTCTGTCTTCCCCAAGTAAAAGTGACAATGTTTCAATTCCAACAGGCCCTCCATTATACACATTTATAATTGAAAGCAGGATATTTCTATCTAATTCATCAAGTCCGTTATCGTCTACTCCCAAAAGCCTCAAAATCCCATCAACACTTTCTTTTTCCAAAACACCCGAACCTTCCACCAATGCAAAGTCTCTTGCTCTTTTTAAAAGCCGGTTTGCAATTCTAGGAGTTCCTCTGCTTCTTTTAGCGATTTCTGTAATCCCTTCTTCATCATACGAAATATTAAGAATATTTGCTCCTCTTCGTATAATTTCTTTCAAATCTTCTAATTGATAGTACTCCATCCTATGAGTAACTCCAAATCTGTCACGAAGCGGCGTACTTAACTGTCCCGCCCTTGTTGTCGCACCGATTAGCGTAAATTGTGGTAATTCTACACGAATACTTCTTGCAGACGGCCCTTTTCCGATAAGAATGTCCAGTTCCCCATCTTCCATCGCAGGATACAAAATTTCCTCTACCGATGTATTCAATCTATGAATCTCATCAATAAACAAAATATCATTTTCCTCCAAAGAAGTCAAAATAGCCGCTAAATCTCCCGCTTTCTCCAGTACAGGTCCTGTCGTTATCTTCAAGTTCACTCCCATTTCTGTGGCAATAACTCCTGCAAGCGTAGTTTTTCCCAATCCTGGAGGTCCGTACAATAAAATATGATCAAGCGATTCATTTCTCATTTTAGCAGCTTTTATAAATATATTCATTTTTTCTTTCAAATCTTGCTGACCAATATATTCCTTAAAAGTTTTTGGCCGTAAACTTCTTTGAATATTGTCCTCCCCTAATTCCTTAGGTTCCAATATTCTCTCTTCATTCATTCTTTCTCCTCGATATTTCTTCTTTATTTCTTTATCTAAACTTTCTCTATTTCATAAATTAATTCTTTAAATACTCTAATTTAGTTATTTTTATTTAAATTTTATAAAAAGAATTCTTGTTAATAGATATTTTTTCTATATTTTACATATTATTTCTTTTTCTAAATTACAAGGATATATCCTTTTTTTGACAATAATGATTAATTTAATACGATTAACTAGTTATACCCTAATACTAATGACAAAAGTTCCACGAATTCTCTCTGCTTCTCGAACTTTAATCTTATAACAAAAATTTTTATGATTATTAAAATAATAAATTTATCTATTGAATCTTTATCAAAATAATTGTTATGATTAAACATAAAGTGTCGTGATTTTTTGGAAATAAAAATTACTGTTTGAGCGGAGCGAGTTTAATTTTTATTTTCAGAAAATGCTTAGACGAGCCGGGTTGTAAGGGCATGGCGACTGATGCCCTTACGTTAAAAATTTTATATCTGTTTTAATAATAACATTATAAAAAACTGAAATAATGCAATTATTCCTCCTAATATCCCACCGATGATCTCAATATGTTTCAATTCATTTTTAGACACAGACAAAATAATTTTTTCCATTTCTTCTAATGAAAAATTTTTCATTTTTTCAAGCATAATTTCTTTAAAATTTATTTTATCTTCTGCGATTTTTATTATTTCTTCCACTATTTCCTCTTTATTTTCCAAAATGGACTTTTTAAAGTATGATTTTATTTTTTCAATTAACGAATCATTTAAAAACATCTTTAATAGTGGATTTTTTTCTAACACACTATTTTTAAGCTTTTCTCCTATAACTTTATCAAGCAGTTTATCTAAAACATCATCATTAATAACATCACTATCCTTTAGTTTTGCTGTAATATGCTCTACTGAAATAAGTTCCTTTTCAATTGTTTCAGCAAGGTTTTCTGATATTCTGTCTCGATTTTTAGGAACTAATCCCTGTATTTTAAAAAATAGAAAGTTTACTTCCTTATAAGGCCTAAACAGCAGCTTTATTGCCAAATAATTTGTAAACCATCCTATAAGTGTCCCTACAAAGACCATTATGACCAGCTGTATTAATAAATTTCCCAATTTTTCCTCCATATTTATAACTATGAATAATTTTATAGTAATTTATTTAAAATTGACATCAAAAGTTATAATTTTTATTCGAACTATAGATTTTTCTCAATTTTACTAATTCATTTTTTAAAGGTAAAATTAACCAACTATTGCTTTTCCATATTCCTTGCATTTCTCAATTTTTTCATCATCGTCAACAGCTAGATGAATTATAAGACCATCATTTACAATAGAAAATCCTTCATTTATCATTTCTTCACGCCAAGTTTCCATCCAACCGCCTTGTCCCCAGTCATAAGAGCCAAAAAGTCCAACTGTTTTTCCTATAATCTGTTCTTTTATCCCTTCAAAGAATTCAACCATTTCTGGTGCAATTTCTTCTGCTCCGACAGCAGGTGATCCAAATGCTACAAAATCAGCATTTATTGCACTTTCATCAGCTTCTTCTACATTTATCAATTTTACATCAGCTCCAGCATTTTCTGCTCCTTCACCAATGTATTTTGCCATATCTGCAGTATTTCCAGTACCTGTGTAATAAATTATATTTAATGTTGCCATAGTTTTCCTTTCTTTGATCATAAATTATTGTAAAGCCAAACCCTAAAGTTTGGCTATCTGTATTTTTATTTTGTTAATCTATAAGTATCTCTTGCAATTACAAGCTCTTCTGCTGTTTCAATCTTATATATTTTAACTTTTGAATTTTTTGTTGATAATTCTATATTTCCTGGTAATCTTTGTGCATTTTTTTCTTCATCAAGTTCGATTCCAAAATATGAAAGCGATTCACATATATGTTTTTTTACTCCAACTGAATTTTCTCCAATTCCACCAGTAAAGGCAATTGCATCAACACCGTTCATTGCTGCAACATAAGCTCCAATATAAAGTTGTATTCTATAGCAGAACATTTCATAAGCTAATTGAGCCTTTTCATTCCCACTTCTTCTTGCTGCATCTAAATCACGAAAATCTGAACTTTCTCCAAATATTCCTAAAATTCCAGACTGTTTATTCATTCTATTGTTCATTTCATCCAAAGAAAGTCCTCTTTTTCTCATTATATAAATAACAGAGGCAGGATCTGCATCTCCTGTTCTTGTTCCCATCATAATTCCTGCAAGCGGTGTCATTCCCATTGATGTATCTACGACTTTACCATTTTGAACTGCTGAAATACTTGCTCCATTTCCAAGATGACAAACTATAATTTTAGAATCTTCTTTTCCTAACATTTCTCTTGCCACTTCACTTACATATCTGTGAGAAGTCCCATGAAATCCATATTTTCTAACTTTCAAGTCAGTATAGTCTTCATAAGGATAAGCATACATATACGCTTTTCCTGGCATTGTTTGATGGAAAGCCGTGTCAAACACAACCACGTTCTTTTTACCGGGAAGCAATTTTTGGACAACTTTTATTCCCATTATATGTGCTGGGTTATGTAAAGGTGCAAGCGGTGCTATTTCCTCAAGGTTTTTTATAACTTCGTCATCTACAATTACAGATTTTTCATAGTATTCTCCACCGTGGACAATTCTATGTCCTATTGAATCAATTTCATCTACGCTTGAAATTACCCCTATTTTTTCATCTTGAAGCGTTTTTAGAATCAATTCTACCGCAACTGTATGGTTTTCCATCGGAACTTCCATTTTGTCAATTTTTTCTCCAGTCAATAAATTTTTGTAACTGAAAATAGGATTTGCAATTCCTATTCTTTCACAGTTTCCTTTAGCTAGTGATTGCTCATTTGTCATGTCAATAAGTTCAAATTTCGCTGATGAACTTCCACAATTTATTACCAAAATTTTCATAAATTTCCCTCCAAATTTTTTGTTTGTATTTTTATTTATGTTTTACATTTCTGATTCAACGGCAGTAATTGCAACAACTTCTACTATATCTTCCATACTGCATCCTCTTGAAAGATCGTGAACTGGACGTGCCAATCCTTGAATTAATGGTCCTAACGCTTTTGCTTTAGCCAGTCTTTGTGTCAATTTATATCCAATATTTCCTGAATCTAAATCTGGAAAAATCAATACATTTGCCTGTCCTGCCACTTTTGATCCAGGAGCTTTTGCAGCAGCTACTTCTGGTACAATCGCAGCATCAAGCTGTAATTCTCCATCAAAGTCAAAATCAACATTTCTATCTTTTAAAATTTCAATAGCCTCTCTAACTTTGCTTACAGATACTCCATCTGCACTCCCTTTTGTAGAAAACGAAAGAAATGCTACTTTAGGCTCTTTTATCCCAGCAGTAAATCTAGCTTTTTCTGCTGCAGAAATAGCAATATCAGCAAGCTGCATAGCTGTTGGACTAGGTATTACTCCACCATCTGAATATACAAGAGTTCCATTATCTCCAAATTCAGGCGTATTTGTTATCATAATAAAAGAACTTGATACTGTCTTTAGTCCTTCCTTTGGCCCAATTATGTGAATTGCAGCTCTTAGGACATGGGCTGTTGGTGAAGATGAACCTGCTACCATTCCATCTACTCTTCCTTGGTGTACAAGCATTGCTGCAAAATATCTTGAATCTGACATAAGTGTCGCTTTTGCAGTTTCAAGCGTCATTCCTTTTTTCTCTCTTTTTTTTCTCAAAAGTTCTGCCATCTCGTCAATTGTTGCACATGACTCAGGATTATAAAAAATTGCACCTTCTAACGAAATTCCAATTTCAGTTGCTTTTTCCTTTAGCTTTTTCTCGTCTCCAACTAGAGCAATTTTTGCGATTCCCTCCTTAATAATTTTTTCTGTAGCCCTTAAGACTCTCTCGTCTTCTGTTTCAGGTAAGATAATTGTCTTGTGGAGCTTTTTAGCTTTTTCCTTTAACTCATTCGCTAATGTGTTCATAATTTCTCTCCTTTCTTAAATTATATTTATTAATCAAACATAGCTTCAACAAATTCCTTTGTGTCAAATTCCCTCAAGTCCTCAATTCCTTCTCCGACACCTATAAATTTAATTGGTTTTTTCAGCTCTTCTGTAATTGGAAAAATAATTCCTCCTTTTGCCGTTCCGTCAAATTTTGTCAAGATAATTCCTGTCAAATCTACGATTTCATTAAATATTCTAGCCTGCTCCAATCCATTCTGACCAGTTGTACTGTCAATCACAAGCAAAGTTTCAAAGTCTGTTTCTCCAGATTGTTCCCGTATAATTTTGTTTATTTTTTCAAGCTCCTTCATCAAATCACGTTTATTGTGCAGTCTTCCAGCCGTATCCAGTATTGCCACATCAAATCCACGATTTTTAGCAGTTTTTACTGTATCAAAAATTACAGCCGCAGGATCGCTTCCATGTGCCTGTTTTATAACCTCCACACCAGTTCGTTTTCCCCATTCCTCAACTTGCTCAATCGCAGCGGCTCTAAACGTATCTCCAGCCCCAATAATAACCTTTTTTCCGCTATCCTTCAATTTTTTTGCAATTTTACCAATGGAAGTTGTCTTTCCAACACCATTTACTCCAACAACCAAAAGAATATTTAGTTTTCCATCCTGTAATTTTAATTTTGTACTGTTTTCATCATTGTAAATAAGTTTTGCTTTAAGCAATTCCTTTAATTCATCATAAATTTGTTCCGATGTTTTTAGTTTTTTTTGTGAAACTGATTTTTCCAGTTCCTCCACTAGCTGCATTGTCATATTCATTCCAATATCTGACTGAATAAGCAATTCTTCCAATTCTTCGTACAAATCGTCATCTATCGCTTTACCCAAAAGCATTTCCTTCAGTTTTCCAAAAAAACCTTTTTTAGGAGTTGCCAGCCTATCCTTTAAAGGTTTTAATTTAGGCTTTCCTTTTGTTTTCTCATTCGATTTTTCTTCTATTTCTACGCTTTCAATTTTTTCTCTTTCAGTTTCAAAGTTTTTTTCATTATTTTCAGTTTTTTTAGCATTTTTTCCTAAAATTTCTTCCGCTGTTTCCTTTATTTCCTTTTCAGTTTCAGCTTTAATTTTATCTATTTCACTTTGGCTTTCCTCAATTTCTTTTTCTATCTGATTTTCCAAAGTGTCCTTCTGGTCTTCATCTTTTTTCTTTTTTCCAAATTTAAAAAAATTTTTCAGCATTATTTTTTATCCCTTTCCGCCTGTGATTTTTCCAGATAATCTGGTTTCAGATTAAAAATATCAGTTTTTCTCACAACACCAGTATTTTCCAAATTTTTATCAAAAAACATTTGCACAAATGTCATTGTATTAATTGTCAAATTCTTATCTTCAAATATTTTTACACAATTTCCCAATTTATCCAATATCTTAGCCTTATAATTAAAAACTGCATCCCCAATTAGATAAACTTTTTTATTATTTCCCTTATTTTCTATTATTTCCTCAATAACACTGTCAAGTTTTGTAACTTCATAATTTTTTATTAATTTCAATTTATTTTCACTTGAAGTTCCATAACCTGCACAATAAATCTTTTCCTTTCGTGAATCAATCATCGAATATATTTTCACATCTTCATCATTTTCCAAACTTGTTTTCAAATTATAATACCCCTGAAATCCAAGTGCATCCAGTTCATTCACTTCATAAAAATTTACATTCCGTCCAAAAAAAAGCCCCTTTACAACTGAAATTGCTATTCTAACACCCGTAAACGAACCAGGTCCTATCGAAACAATTACATTTTCAATTTCATCTAGCTTTTTCCCAGTCCATTTCAAAAGGCTATCAATCTGCTCCAAAATCGTAGTAGAATGCGTTTTTGCCATTTCCACATGTATTTCCCCTAACAGCTTGTCTTTCTCATAAAGTGACAATCCAGCCAATCTAGTTGTAGTCGTTATCGCAAATATCAACATATTTTTCTCCATTTTCATTTTTCTTTACTTTTATACTCGAATCCATTTAAAATTGAACTATTAAAAACTAAATTATTCAATTTCAAAATCTACCTTTTCTCCATTTTCAATCGTATAAACTGATACTTCACGAGCCACATCTGAATAATGATTTATCTCAACAAACACCGCATCCTCAGGCATCTCATCCAAAATCTTGTCCGCCCACTCAATAATCACAACACTTCCATCTTCCCCAATATAATCCTCAAACCCAATCTCATAAATTTCCTCAGAATCATTAATCCTGTAAACATCAAAATGATACACAGGCACATCTCCAGAGCTATACTCAATAACATAAGTAAAAGTCGGACTTTTCACATTTTCTGTCACATTGTAACATTCACAAATTTTCTTAGTAAATGTAGTCTTCCCCGCTCCCAAATCTCCAATAAGTCCTAGACAACCTCCGTTTTTTAACTTTTCTGCTAAATTTTTGGCTAATTTATCTATCTTATCAAATGTTAATATTTTATTTTTCATAATTTTTCCTATTTCTAAATTTTATTTTATGTTTAACTAAAATTTTTTGATTTTTATATTATAAATTATTTTTTTATAATTTTTATTTGTCTTTTTAACGTAAGGGCATCAAACGCCATGCCCTTACAACCCCGCTTTACGCAAAACTTTCTTATAAAGAAAAAATAAAACTCGATTTTGAATTAAGTTTATTTTAAACGCAAATAACAAGATACAATCTAAAATTTATTCCAAAATCTCAAACAGTTATTTTTTCTTTAACGAAATTTTGCTTATTATTTTTATTAAAAAAATGTTATGATTTTAAAGTTAATAGTAAATGTTTCCTTTTACATAAAAAAGAAAAACTTAAAAATAAAAATATCCTTTATTTATACACTTCAATAATTTTATTAATAATTTCAGTTGTGGAAATGTTATCCACGAAGGATAAAATCTTTACTTCTCCGCCATTTTTTTCAACAACTTTTGTTTCTGGCAAGTCTTCTTTTTTGTAATCTCCGCCTTTTACGTGAATATCTGGCTTTAAAATATCCAGCAGTTTTTCTGGTGTTTTTTCATTAAAAATTACTGTATAATCTACAAATTTTGTACCCAAAAGCACAAATGCTCTATTTGTTTCACTATTTATAGGTCTTTTATCTCCCTTGTTCACTTTAACCGAAGCATCGCTATTTACACCGACAACCAAAACATCACCTAAATTTCTGGCTTCCTCCAGATAAGTCAAATGCCCAATATGTAAAATATCAAAAACTCCATTAGTAAAAACTACCTTTTTCCCAGCCTTCTGCAATCTCACTATTTCATTTCTCATTTCATCAGTAGTCAGCAAATTATCTTTAAAACTTTTTTCCAATTTTCTCTCCAATATATTCATCTATTCTATTTATAATTATAATGTTTTTAATTCATAATTTACTCAATCCCTAAGTTTATTTAATTTTAAAAAGGTTTGAGCATACATCAAATTATACCACATTTTTTCCAAAAAAAGAAAATTTTTCTATTTTTTTTCAACTTTTATTTTTTCAAATTTCAACAATTTAATTTTAAAAAGTTTTAAGTATATTCTCACAATTTTTTTATTAAAAAAGAAAAAGAAGCATAAGCTTACTGCTTTTACTTCTCTTAAATTTTAAAATTTTATTATTAGCACCTTTTTATCGAAATATTTTTATAAAACGTTTTTGAGTTTTATTACAAGTATAACCAATATTTTCATAAAATTTATGTGCTTCTAAACGATGAGAACCAGAATTTAATCTAATGAAATTAATATTATTGTTTAAAGCATACTCTTCAACAAAAACCATCAGTTTTTTTCCTATACCCTTGCCTTGAAAATTGGAACTTACTGCTAATCCTAATATATTTAATCCAATATCACTGTATAAACTTTCATACATCTCTGCATGAACAAAACCAACAACCTTACTTGTTTTTTTATCTTCATATACTGCGATAATATGATGTTCATAATCAATAGATAATTTTTCAATTTGCGTCTTGACAGTCTTAATATCAACATTATATCCTAACTCATCTTTACAAATTTCTTGTATATCCTTCGCATCTAGTACATTAATCTCTCTTATCACACTTTTACCTCTATAACTTCTAATTTTTCATATTTGCTTTTTTCCTAATAAATATTATATACTTCAATTTTAGTATTATTTCATATACATTTATTTAGAAAAATCCGTTATCAGCATTTCCACTTCAATTTTATCTTCAAGCTCAACATCCATAATGTATCCCCATAGTATGTTTGTTTGGTCTGCTCCAAATTTTTCATTTGTAATCATAGTTATTTCCTGTAAATCCGTTAATCCAATGTCTGATCCTGCTGTAATGCTTAACAGTATCTTTCCCGCTTTTGGAAGTTTTTTTATAAAAGGGCTGTTTATTATTTGTTCTGTAGCAAGTTTTACCTTATCCTGCCCTTCACCTTTACCAAATGCTATTACACCTTCTCCTGAATTTCCTAGCATTATTTTTACATCATCAAAATCAAGATTCACTACTCCTTGTTTTTTTATTAGATTTGTTATAAATTCTACATTTTTTATAAAAATTTCATCTCTTTTTTCAAATAATTTATCAAAAGTTGCACTTAAATCTGCTTCCATTAATTTTTTAAGAGGCAAAACTATAACAGTATCAGAAACTTCTTCTAATTTCTTGATTTCTTCAGTTCCTCCATTTGAATTAATTGATGTAGCAACTACAACCACTGTCAATATTCCCATTGTTTTTGCAACTTCTGAAACAATGCAGGCTATCTCGTTATTTTTCTTTTCCGACATTTCTGTCAAAATAAATACTAAACCTGTATTTTTTAATGCACTCTGCACTTTTTCACTTAAATCTTCAGAAGCCAATATTTTTGTTCCTACATTCCGTTTATCCAAATTCTCTTGATTTGTATCAATTCCCACAAGTCCAACTTCCGCAATCTCTTTTTTCATCATCTTATTCAAGACATCATTTCCCACTGTACCGATTCCGACAACTTTTATTCCAACACCGTCCATTTTTTTCTCCTGTAAAACTATTGTATCTTGATACTTTAAGGAGTTTCAATCATTTGATCTGTTAACCGTTATTTTTTGGATCTAAACTTAATAACATAGCATTAATGGCGACGATGACTGTTGACACAGACATTAGGATTGCTCCTAATGCAGGGCTTAATGTGATACCAATAGGAGCCAAAATTCCTGCAGCTAGAGGGATAGCTATAAAGTTATAACCAGCTCCCCAAAATAGGTTTTGTTTCATTTTACGAGTTGTTTTGTGTGCTAATTCAATGAATGATTCAATATCTCCTGGATCGGATTGAGTCAATATGACATCAGCTGAATCCAACGCAACTTGAGTTCCAGCACCTATAGCTATACCAACATCTGCTAAGGCAAGAGAAGGAGCATCATTTACACCATCACCTACCATGATAACTTTCTTTCCTTCATCTTTAAGTGTTTTAACTAACTCATATTTGTCTTGTGGAGATTGATTTGATCTATATTCAATCCCTAAATCTACTGCCGCGCCTTGAGCCGCTTTTTCATTATCACCTGTTGCCATAATTGGTCGAATATTGTTCTTTTTAAGAGCTTTAATTAACTCTTTACTCGTTGGTTTTAATTCGTCCCCTAAAGCTACAGCACCAATGGCATCATCGTTTTCTACTAAGACACTAAGAGTTGCTCCTTTTGGAGTATCCATATCAAGATTACGTCCATAGGCTTTTTGACTGATTAATTGGTAACGGTGCCCACCTGCTTTACCCTCTACTCCAGAACCGGAAATCACATCAATCGAATCAAAAGATGCTGGACGTATATTTTGCTGCTCGGCGAAACTTATAATTGATTGAGCAATTGGGTGGCTAGATCCTCCTTCAATACCTGCCAATAAGGCAATGATTTCCTCTTTTGTATATTTGTCATTAAGAAGTTTTACATCTAATACTTTAAATTCACCAGTTGTTAAAGTACCCGTTTTATCTAAAATCATCACATCTGCATCTTGAGCTATTTCTAAGGCTTGGCGGTCTTTTACTAGTAAGCCACGGCTAGCTCCTAAGCTTGTGCTACGGGCGGTTACCAATGGAATAGCCAGACCCAATGCGTGCGGACAAGCAATAACTAATGTAGTAATAGTAAATATAACTGCCGTTGGGATATCTCCAATAATCATCCACACTACAAAAGCAATTAGCGCGACAATAACAGCAATATAGAAGAGCCACCCTGCAACCTTTTGCGCAATACTTTCTGCCCTGGAAGGCTGACTTTGAGCTTGGCTAATTAAAGTCTGTACTTGAGAGATAAAGGATTGATCACCTGTCTCAAGCACTTTAATATAAAGTACCCCTTCTCCATTTGTTGAGCCCCCGATTACTTCATCGCCAGGGCCTTTTTTAACTGCTTTTGATTCTCCAGTCAAAAGAGCTTCATTTAAACGTGATTCGCCACGCTCGATAATCCCGTCTGCTGGCACATTTTCTCCGGCTTGAACACGAATTAAATCACCTACCTTTAAGTCAGCAACTGGTCGTGTTTCAATTGAATCGTCTTCTAATACAACGTGAGCATCTTTCGGCACTAACTTAGCCAATTCTGCTTGTGCGTCTCCTGCTTCTCCAATAGCTTTCATCTCAATCCAGTGACCTAATAGCATGATTAATAGTAATGAAGCAAATTCAAAGAAAAAGTCCATCACGTGTTCACCCGTTACGTAGGTAATGATCACAGCATAAATACTGTATAAATATGAAACACTTAAACCTAAAGAAACGAGTGCCATCATTCCAGGTTTTTTTTGTTTAAATTCGTCAACTGCACCTTGATAGAATGGACGTCCACCATAAATAATTAATATAGTAGATAAAATAGCTACTACAATATCAGAATATGGAAAAGTAAACTGGAATGGTAATTCAAATCCATGCAAAGGGACTAAGAGCATAATAATGATTCCTAGTGGCAATGACTTTAAGAAAAGTTCCTTAAAGCTTCCGTGATGATGGTGGGCATGCCCACTGTGCCCGCTGTGGTCATGCCCAGCATGATGTTCTTGATTTTTATCCTTATGGTCTCCATGTTCATCTGTGATTCCATGCTCGTGTTTTAACTTATCCATGTCGTCATAATCATGGTGATTATGAGACGAATATCTGTTGTCATTATTCATTTTAAATTCCTCCTTATACTTAATGATGATGTAAATGACATTCACATTGTCCTTCTGGACAATTGCAATCCACTTCTTCTAATGCGAAAGATTTTTTCATCTCTAATATTTTTTCTAGTCGATCTATATCATCGAAGCTTAAAACATGATCTTCAATGATGCTTCCTATTACATTTCCGACTTTCTTATTGCAAATACGGTTAAAAATATCTTCTACATAATCCCTTACAGCTTCTTTCTCTTCAATATTGGCAGTGTAAATAAACTTTCTACCTTCTTGCTCTGTATTTAGTACGCCTTTTTCAACTAATCGACCTAAGATCGTTTTGATAGTGGATTGTGTCCAATCCATTTTTTCTTTCAATACGGAAATGATTTTTTTACTAGTTACTCGATCATTTGCCCAAACTACACGCATGACTTCCCATTCTGCATCTGTAATATGAGTATTAAATTCTATTGTGCTCATTCTCCTTTCCCCTAGTTGTCTACAAATGTAAACGAACATGCTCAAAATTAAGTATACCATTGTAAACGAATTGTGTCAAGTCTTTTTAATAAATGTAAGCAACGCTTATAGCTTTTTATCTCTCCACTTCTTTTCCATAATAATTTTCATAGTTTTTCCTATATTGAACAAGGTTAGAAAATTGTTCTTTATTTAAAGGGGCTGTCTCAAAATGGTTAAAATTTTGAGTTCAGCTTCTATTTTTTTGTTCAAATTAAAAGCTCTCTAAATTTTTTACAGTTGCATTTAAAGTTGCTTCATTTTAAGGCAGTGCAACACCTGTTTTTAAACTTTTTCTTTCAATGTAATTATATTATATCTAATTAATTAGTCAATATTTTTTCTTTTTTTATTTATAAATTTTTAAATTATTTTTATTAATTGCGAAAATCTGTTGCAATCAAATATACTTTTACACAGCTCCCTTTTTGTTCAAAATCTTCAGAATTTCTACATTTAGTTTCTTCAAAGACTGTTCCCCATGCGAGAAATAAGTCTGGATTTTCGGTGCTTTTGGCTACTGCTGTGGCAATTTGGCTTATTTCTTCCAGGCGTATGTCATTTCCTGAGGTTATATTCATTAGTATTTTTCCTGCTCCTTTTATTGAACGTTCTAAAAGTGGGGTATTTAGTGCCTGTTCTACCGCTTTTTTTGCTCTGTCCTCTCCGTCTGCTTTTCCAAAGCCTAATACTGTTTTGCCTGAATTTTGCAATATAGACTTAATGTCTGCAAAGTCTAAATTTACAATTCCCTGTTTTTTTATCAAATCCAATATTCCTTTTACAATTATCACAAAAGCTTTTTCTGCTTTTTCATAAATATTTATTGCTGGATTTTCTTTATATAGCTCTTTTAATTTTTGATATGGAATGACTATTATTGTATCCGTGAGATGTTTTAATTTTTTCTTTCCTTTTTTAGCAAGTTTTATTTTATTGGAGGTTTCAGATTTAAAGGGACTTGATACAACTGCGACTGTTAATATGCCCATTGTTTTTGCAATTTCTGCAATAACAGCTGAGGCAAAGGCACCAGTTCTTTCGGCCATTTCAGCTATAATAAATACCATATCTGCTTTTTCCATTTCTTTTTTAATTTGCTTTTTTAATCCTTCTACAGCTTCATAAGAAATCATTGAAGATACAAATATTTTTGTATCAGCTTTTGAATTATCTAGATTGCTCTTTTCAGTATCTACAGTTATAAAATCAGCTCTTATATCCTGTCTTGCCGTCATTTTATTTATTACATTATTTCCTGTTTCACCTATTCCTATAATTTTTATTTTTACTCCATTTAATGTTTTTTTCTTAATATCACTTTTTTCTTCAACACATTCGGCAATGTCCCACATTGTCCAATCCTCCCAAATAATCTTGCTATAAATGTATTTCTTTTTTTATTATATGCAACTTTGGAGTATAACATATAAATCTTTGTTTTTTATTTTTTTATTTTAAAATTTTTTTAAATTTAAGTCAAATTTTTTTATAATATACTCAAACCTATTTTAAATTAAACTGCTAAAATTATATAAATTTATGGTTTGAGTAAAATAGTCATAGCTTTTGAGTTTAGTTTTAAATAAGTTTTACTATAATAGTAAATCTACTTTTATTTATCATTAGAAAAATTCCATTATATAACATTTTTAATTTAAAACAAGAGTGGAAAGTTAGACTGTTTTTATTTCAATATTTGGTTTTTTATATATTTTTCCCAAAAATTTTTAATTGAATTAACTATATATTATAAAATTATAGAAAAATATTACTATATTTCATTTTTTTTTATAAATTTTTGGACTATACTATTCTTGTAGATACAAAAAATATTTAAATACAAATCGGGAGGCGGTTTTATGAAATCTAGAAGTCTACTATTATTTTTAATACTATCTTTAGCTTTATTTTCAGTAGTATTATCAAATAAAAACAAAAATCGTAAAAGCAGAAATGAAAATAAACCAAAAAAAGAAAATATGATTCAGGCAGGAAACGAAAACATCAGGGAAATCTATCTTGCTGGTGGCTGTTTCTGGGGTCTTGAGGCATATATGGAAAGAATCGACGGGGTAAAGGATGCTACAGTTGGCTATGCGAACGGTAAAACTGAAAAAACGAGTTACAACATTGTCGCATCAACGGATCACGCAGAAACAGTTCACGTAAAATATGACGCAAACAAAATTTCTTTGAGCAAACTGCTTAAATATTATTTTCAAGTTGTAGATCCTACTAGCATTAATCAGCAAGGAAATGATAGAGGCAGACAATACAGAACAGGGATTTATTATACTAATCCTAAAGATAAAGAAATTATTTTACAGGAAATTGAAGAAGAGCAGAAAAAATATACAGATAAAATCCAAGTTGAAGTTCAGCCTTTGAAAAATTATATTCTCGCAGAAGAATACCATCAGGACTATTTAAGAAAAAATCCTAACGGATATTGCCACATTGATATTACTAAAGCAGATGAAGTTATCATTGATCCAAAAGATTATCCAAAACCAAGTGATGAAGAATTGAAAAAACGGCTTACTCCACTTCAATATAGCGTTACACAGAAAAAAAATACTGAACATTCTTTTTCAAACGAGTACTGGGACAATCATGAAGCTGGAATTTATGTGGACATAACAACAGGGGAGCCATTATTTTCCTCAAAGGATAAATATGATTCTGGCTGTGGCTGGCCAAGTTTTACAAAACCTATTTCAAAAGATGTTGTAACTTATGCAAATGATACAAGTTTTAATATGGTACGTACAGAAGTGCTTAGTCGAAGCGGAAAGGCTCACTTGGGACATGTTTTTAATGATGGACCTAAAGACAAAGGCGGGCTTCGTTATTGCATAAACAGTGCTTCAATTAAATTTATCCCATTAAAAGATATGGAAAAAGAACATTACGGATATTTAATAAAATTAGTTCAGTAAAATGAACAGGATAGGAGATAATTTATGTTTAATCAGCCATTACTAGTAGGAAGCGTATTTTTAGGAGGAGTCGCAAGTTTTCTATCTCCATGTATTCTTCCCATTGTTCCTGTATATTTGGGAATTTTAAGCAAAGGAAAAAAAACTGTGCTTAATACCTTTTTATTTATTTTAGGACTTTCGCTTACTTTTGTAAGCATAGGCTTTAGTTTTAGTTTCCTTACGGGAATTTTCTTTAATGATACTGTAAAAGTTTTGGCAGGAATAATTGTAATAATACTGGGACTACATCAGACAGGTATCTTAAAATTTAACTTTTTAGAAAAAAATAAATCTGTAAATTTAAATTTAATTGGGAAAAATTCTTCATTACAGGCTTTTTTGCTAGGACTGACATTTAGTCTAGGGTGGACTCCATGTGTAGGCCCTATTCTTGCCTCAGTGCTTACTCTTGCAGGAGAAAAAGGATCTGCAGTCTATGGAGGGTTAATGATGTTTATATACGTCTTAGGGCTTGCCACTCCATTTGTTCTGTTTTCCTTTTTCTCTCAGGAATTGCTAAAAAAAGTACAATCTTTAAATCAATACACAAATTATTTTAAAATCTTTGGAGGATTTCTAATTATATTTATGGGAATTTTGCTAATAATGAATAAGTTTTAATAATTTTATTTTTTAAAAATTATAATTTTTTAAATTTTATAAAACAATCAATAATCAAAATAACTTAAAAAAATATTTTAAATTTGATATAATACAGAAAGGAAGTAATTTTTATGAAAAAATTAATTGCAGCAATTGCAACTTTATTAAGTTTTGGAGCGATTTCATTTGGAAATACACTACAGGGAGTTCAGTTAAAGGACATAAATAATAAACCTGTTTCCCTTAACAAGTACAAAGGGAAGAAAATATATATTAAAATGTGGGCTTCATGGTGTCCTATCTGTCTTTCGGGATTAAGCGAAATTAATTCTTTAAGTGCAGATAAAAGTAAGAATTTTACAGTTATAACAATTGCTTCTCCAGGACAAAAAGGAGAAAAACCTACAGCCAAATTTATTCAGTGGTATAAAGGGCTTAACTATAAAAATACTACTGTATTGCTGGATGAAAAGGGGGAAGTGCTAAAAAGGGCAAAAGTTTTAGGGTATCCTTCAAACATTGTACTGGATGGGAACTTAAATATTGTTAAAACTTTGCCGGGACATCTGACTGCTGCACAAATCAAAGGAGCTGTTAAATAAGTGTATAGTATTTTAATAATTGATGATGAACCGATTATAAGAAGAGGTATTAAAACTTTTATTGATTTTGAAAAATATAAGATAAGTGATGTTTATGAGGCAGAAGACGGTAATTCTGCCTTTAAGACTTTTTCTGAAGTCTTGCCTGACCTTGTCTTGCTAGATATAAATATTCCCTTTAAAAATGGGCTGACTCTTGCCGAGGAGATGAAAGAGCTGAAAAGTGATGTTAAAATAGCCATTATTTCTGGATACGACTATTTTGAATATGCTCAAAAGGCTTTAAAAATTGGAGTTGAAGACTATATTTTAAAACCTGTTTCCAAGACAGATATAAATGAAATAATTTCAAAACTTATCTATAAGCTGGAAGAAGATAAAAAATATAACGAAGCAAGAAAAATTATTAATAAAATTAGCCAAGCTGAGAAATCTGATAAAAATATTTCTCATAGCAAGTATAAAGATATTTTAACAAAAAAAATTGAAGAAAAATACAGCGATATTTCCTTTAACTTAAATTCTCTGGCTGACGAAATGAATTTGTCTTCTGGATATTTGAGTTCACTTTTTAAAAATTTGTTTGGTATTCCTTTTCAGGACTATTTGAATAATATGCGGATGGAAAAGGCAAAACTGCTACTTTTGACAACAGATCTGAAAAATTATCAAATTGGAGAGCTTGTAGGAATGGAAAACTTTAATTATTTCAATTCAAAATTTAAAAAAACTTTTGGAATGACACCAAAAGAATTTAAGAAAAGTGTGCTGGAGAAACTATGAAATTAAAAAGAACTATGAAAAACTCGATGCTGCTTCAGCTATTTTTTTACTATATTATTGGAAATCTTCTGTTTGTACTTTTTTTAAGCAGTATTTTTTACTATACTTCAAAATACATCATAATGAACAAGGAAATTGAGTATACTAACGAAAATGTTATAAGTACATCCCGTTATATTACGCTCTATGCAGATAAATTGAAAAATATAATTAATCTCTTGTCTGTTGATGCCGATGTTAGAAACTTTTTAATATCAGGAAATGAAGATTCAAAAAAAAGCATTGAAAAAATGATTTATTCTATTCTTGATAGTAATAAAGGAATTAAAAATATTACTGTAATCGGAAAAAACGGTAACATTGTATCCAGTGATAAAAATAATGATATGAAAATATCAGAAAATATGATGAAGGAAAAATGGTATGTCGATGCTATAAACAATTCAGATATGCCCGTTTTTAATCCCAGCAGAAAAAATTCCACCTCCTCTATGAATTCAGCCCTCTGGTTTCTGTCAATCAGCCGTGACATAAAAAATTCAAAGGGAGAAAATCTTGGTGTTATTGTTTTTGACGTTAAATATGAAATTCTTGAAAGATATTTAAATTCCATTTCTTTTGGAAAACAAATCGACAATATTATAGTAGACAAAAACAACAATATTATTTACTACAAAGATGTGAAATGCTTTGCTGATAAAAAGTGTCTTGCAAAATTTTCAGAAAAAAATAAAAATAAAGATACATACTTATACGAAACACAGATTGAAAATACAAACTGGAATTTAAGAAGTCTTGCAAACACAAATGACTTGGTTACCTTAAAGAAAAATTTTTCTCACATAGTTACTATCATTTTCCTAGTTTCATTAGCTTTTTCTTCCATTATTACATTTATCGTAATAACAAAGATTCTAAGGCCTTTAATAAAACTGGAAAATCATATGCAAAACTTTGAAAATAATCTACGGGAATTTCATTTAAGTGAAAAAACAGGCTATGAAATTCAGAACCTTGTAGAACATTTTAATGTAATGGTTGAAAAGATAAAATATTTGAGAGAATATGAAATAAAGGCTCTTCACAGCCAGATTAATCCACATTTTCTGTATAACACGCTAGATACAATCATTTGGATGGCAGAATTTGAAGACAATGAAAAAGTAATCAGCATTACAAAATCACTTGCAAACTATTTTAGGCTTTCCCTTAGCAACGGACACGAAAAAATACCGTTAAAAGATGAAATTATGCACACTAAAGAATATTTATTCATACAAAAGCAGAGATACGAAGACAAACTTTCCTATTTTTTCAACATAGAAGATGAAAGCCTTCTTTCCATCGAAGTTCCAAAAATCATAATCCAGCCAATTGTAGAAAACTCCATCTATCACGGAATAAAAAACCTTTCTGGAAACGGAATCATCACAATAGACGTTTACAAACAAAACAGCACTGTCAATATCTCAGTCAAAGACAACGGAATAGGTTTCGAAAAAGCCAAACAGTTCAAAAAAAGCAAGACAGGCGGTGTAGGAACCCAAAATGTCGATAAAAGAATAAAATTCTATTACGGCAAAAATTATGGGGTATTCAGAAACGAAAACAACAAAAACGAGGGAGCGGAAGTAATTATAAAAATTCCACTTCAATCCAGTAATAATACATTACTTTAAAACTCATCAGCTAGAAATAACCAATACAAAAATAGGACACCCACTAAAGAATGTCCTATTTTTTTTTATTAAAAAGTTTTATTTTGTTCCAAATATTCTATCTCCTGCATCTCCCAATCCTGGATAGATATACGCATTTTCATTAAGTCCATCATCAATTGCCGCAATGTATAAGTCAACATCGGGATGTTTTTCAGTAAATTTCTTTATTCCTTCAGGAGCACCAATGATACAAAGCACGGTTATGTTTTTTACGCCTTTTTCTTTCAAATAATCAAGTGTATAAATCATTGAACCTCCTGTTGCGAGCATTGGATCTACTACGAAAACTTGACTTTCAACAACGTTTGTTGGCATTTTTGCATAGTAGTAGACTGGCTCTAGAGTTTCTTCGTTTCTGTAAACTCCTAGATGACCTACTTTTGCGTTTGGAAGAAGCTGCAATATTCCATCTATCATTCCAAGTCCTGCTCTTAGGATGGGAACTAATGTTATTGGCTTATCTAGAACTTTTGTAGTGGTTTTCTGAATAGGAGTTTCTGTTTCAATCTCCTTGAGTGGCAAATGTTTTGTTGCTTCATAAACCATAAGTCCTGCTATTTCATTTAGGCTTTCCCTAAAAAGTTTAGTATCTGTATGTTTATTTCTCAAATTTGAAAGTTTATGTTCAATTAGTGGATGTTTCAATTCAAAAACTGCCATTAATAATCACTCCGTTCTTTTTTATATTCAAACTGTTTTCTCTTTAAAATTCATATTTTTTAAAAAATAATATCGTCTACAGGCAAAATAACAGCTCCCATAGAAATCCCTCTACCTAGGTCTATTTTCATAATTTTTATAATCCGTAAAATTTCTTCTGCATGCTCATCTTCCAGATAAGTAATTAGAATACTGTCTGTCCCTGGCCATACATGTGTATTAAAATGTTTAAAATCCTTGCTCCAAGAACTATGAACAACTGGAACTATAAAATATTGATCTATTCCGTACTCTTTTAGCTCTTCCTTCATTTTTTCAGTATAAAATGAATCAAAATATATTTCTAATCTTTTCACAAAAATTATCCTCTCTAATTTTTATAAATTTAAGTCTATTCAATAATTCATAAAAATATTAAAATTTACAAATTATCGAACATTACAGTAAATCAAAGAATCGAATTATTTAGCATACCCTTTTCTTTCTTCTTCTTTTTCTTGTCTTCTTCTTTCTTCTCTTTCTTTTTGTTTTCTTTCTTTTCTTTCTTCAACTAATGAGTACAATACCGGTGTAAAAAACAATGTCAAGACCGTACAGAATGAAAGTCCAAACATTACTGCAATCGCCATACCTTGATAGTATCCCGAACTTCCTTTACTTGAAAATACCATTGGAAGCCATCCTAACACTGTTGTAAGTGTTGTCATTAAAATTGGTCGAAGTCTTGAACCACATGCTTCTACTAAGGCATCGTGTATCGTCCAGCCTTTTTTTCGCAACCCTGCAACGAAATCAAGCATTACAATCGCATTGTTAACCGCCATACCAAATAACATCAAGATACCGATCATAACGAACATACTAAGTTGTACTCTAGTTATTGCTAATCCTAAAATTACTCCAATCATAGAAAGTGGTAATGTTGTCATAATCATAAGTGGCAAGATAAATGATTCTAGCTGAACCGCAAGTACTGTATAAATCAACACAATCGCAAGTAATAAGTCTTTCATAATTTGTCCACCCATTTCAGATTGGTTTTTAGCTTGTCCTGCTACTCCAATTTTATATCCTTCAGCTGGATTTGTTTTCTTGAATGACTGTTGAATAAATGCTGCTGCATCGTTAAACCCTTTCGAACTATCCAAGTTTGCACCAATTGTTACAATTCTTGTTCCATTTTCTGTTGAAATAGTTGAAGCACTTTCTTCATACTGCATTGTAGCAATATCCCCTAATCTAACATAAGTTCCTTTATTAGTTTTTATCTCTAAATCCATTATTTTATTCAATGAATTTTTTTGATTTTTTTCTAATTCCAGTACTACATCCAATGTTTCTGTACTTTGAGTTACATCAATCGGATTTGCAGATCCAGAAGCTGTCATAAATAACATCTGGGTAATGTCCGTTACAGTTATTCCATAACTTTCAGCTTTTACTCTGTCTACTTCCAGCTTAGCCTGAGGATATCCCCCTTCTGTTGATGATTTAACATCTTTAAACCATGACTGGCTTTTCATGTCAGCCATTATCGCATTTGCTATTCTATTCAGTTCTTGTGGGTCATCACCTTCTATTTGAAACGAATAATCTTTCTGCGATGAACGACCTCCTGCTTTTTGTGGTGAAACTGCAAGTGTTACATTTGGTAAATCCTTTAATTTTTCCCTAACACGATTCATTGCTTTCATTGTGTCTTTTTTTACATCAACATTTATTACCGCTGCATCTTTTGAAGCAAGTACATTTATATCTTTAGTCGCTGGATCCGCTTTTACAACTGCCTCCATTTTATTCGCAATATCTTTTGACACGTCTAAATCTAGCCCAGTCGCAAGTGTCGCAACTACTGAATATTGATTATCATCAATCGTTGGGAAGAATGTAGTTTTTACTGTTTTTCCTATTCCAAATACAACTACTACAAATGCTATTACAACTCCAACTACCATTTTCCACCTATTTTCCAATACTTTTGCCACTAATTCTTTATATTTATCCCTAAATGCATTAAATCTAGCAGCTTTTTCAGCATTATCTGAGATTTTTTTAACATCTAAAAATAAACTTGAAGCCATCGGAACCCATAACATCGCAACAATGATTGAAGCTGATAACGCAAACATCATTGAAAATGCAATACTTTTAAATACTTCTTTAGTAATTCCTTCAAATAATATAATAGGTAGAAATACACAAACTGAAGTCGCCGTTGACGCCATCATCGGAAGAATTACTTCATTTGTACCCCGTACCGCTGCTACATCTGCTGGTTCCTTATTAATCTGAATGTGATCAAAAATATTATCCAGCGTAACAACCCCGTTATCTACTAGTGATCCAACCGCAAGTGACAATCCCATTAACGAAATCATATTCAATGTTATTCCTTGTGTTGTAAGTAAGAAGAATGTAAACATTGCTGAAATCGGAATCAATGTTCCCACAACTAATGATGCTCTCAAGTTTTTCAAGAATACAAAAAGCACTATAATTGTAATGATAACCGCTTGTATCCCAGAACTTGCAACATTTTTTATTGATTCGCTAACTTTTTCACTGTTATCAACTATTATATTATAATTAGAACCTTCTGGAAATAATGGTTTTGCTTCTTTCAAAGTTTCCTTAGCCTTTTTCGCAACCTCTACCAAGTTACCATCTTTACTCTTTTGAATCATAACAGCAACCATTTCTTTTCCATTATATGTTACATACGATGTCGGATCCTCTGTTCCATACTCAACTTTTGCCACATCCGCCAATCTAACTGTTTGATTATTTTGATTTGAAATAACTATATCCTGAATTTGATCGAGCTCTTTTAACTCTCCATCAACTTTTAAGATAAATTCTTTCGTCCCATCAGTTATCGTACCTGCTGGTGTTACTGTATTAGCCACTTTTATTTTACTATAAATTTCTGCCGCTGACAAATTATATTCTTTCAATCTAGCTGGATCCAACCAAACTTTAATTTGTCTTGTCGCATTACCCATTACAGAAATATTACCAATACCTCTATTTCTCTTCAATCTAGGCTGTAATGTTTCTTCAACAAACGATGTTATTAACTGTTTATTTTCCCCAGTAATCCCAATCATCAGTGCCATGTTGGAACTACCTGTTGCATCCATTTTTGATACTGTAGGATCTTTAAAGTTATCATCATCTGGCAATTGCCCTTTTATTTTATCTATTTGTGTTTGAACTTGGACTTGTTTAATATCTGTATCTACACCATAGTTAAACTCTATCGTAACTACTGATGAACCATAAGAAGAGGAAGTTGTTATATTTTTAATTCCATCTACATTTAATGCCGCATCTTCTAGTTTTTTTGATACTTGTGTTTTTACATCCTCCGCTGTTGCTCCCGTCCAAGTGGCATTAATAACAACTATCGGTATATCGAAATCTGGTATTCTTTCCTGTTTCATACCTGTCATCGCTACCCAACCAGCAAAAATCATAAATATAAGTATCATCGTTGTCGACACTACTCTCTTCGTTGCAAATTCTGCTACTGTCATTTTATATCATACGATTACAAAATCGTACACTCCTTTCTCTATTTTTCATATATTACTGCACAACATTTACTTTTTCATTCGCTTGTACAACATTTTGTCCATCAACAACTAGCTGATCTCCAGCTGTTAAGCCATCACCAGTCACTGCCGCATAAGTTTCATTTTGATTAGAAATATTTATCGGTATCATAACTGCTTTTCCATCTCTAATAACATAAATAACTTGCTGAACTCCTCTTACTACAATCGCCTTTTTAGGAATAATCAACCCATCTTCAGCTCCTGTTGCAATATTTGCTTTTCCATACATTCCACTTTTTAACTCTCTATCTGGATTAGGGAATTTAACTTTTACAATAAATTGTCTACTAGCTGAATCAGCTGAAGCCGCTATTTCATAAACTGTTCCAACAATTTCCTTACCATTCAATTCATCAACTTTTATAGTTGCTTGTGCTCCCATTTGAATTTTTTTAACAATCTCTGCTGGAACTCCAATTTCCAATTTCATTTCACTCTCATTAACCAATGTAAATAATTTTGCTCCTGCTGATACTTGTTGATGTCTTTCTAAATCCATATTTGCAATATATCCGCTAACTTTAGTTTTAATAACGGTTTTACTGTTAGTATCATTTGCTGTAGCTAAATCAGCTTTTGCTGAGCTTAAACTGTTTTTTGAAGCATTTAAATTTGCTCTTGCTGAATCATAATTAGTTTTTGCACTTAAATACTCTGTTTCGGTTACTAGCCTTTTTTTGTAAAGCATATTATATTTTTCGTAATTAATTCTTGCTTCTTCAAGTGCAGCCGCAGCTGAATTGATATTTGATGAAGCTGTGTTTACATTTGAAGCTGCACTTCTTACATTTGATCTTGCTGCTTGATTATCAATTGCTACTATTACTTGTCCAGCAGTTACATAATCTCCATTTTTTCCATTTATTGATATAATTTCTCCACTTGAAGTCGCTGTATAAGGAATTTCCTCGATTCCTTTTATAGAACCGCTTGCGGTATATCCCAATGACATTTGATTTTGTCCAATAACTTGCACTTTTACTGGCCTTGTATTATTTGCTGCAGCCTGTTTCTTCTTTCCGCAAGATATAGCAAACATCACAAGTATTGCCAATGCCGCTACGATTTTTTTATTATATAATTTCATTATTTATTTCCTCCTATTTTCATATTTTAAATCCGATTAATCAAGAAAAGCTCCGTATTGTGACACAAGATAATAGTACTTAAGTTTTGAAGTCGCATAATTTACACGGCTTTGTCTCAATTTTGCCTCTGCATCAAGTAAATTATTCATTGTTATCAAGTTATAGCTGTATCTTTCCTTTTCCAGTTCATAAGTTTCTTCTGCGCTTTCCACAGCAACCTTCAATGCTTCCAAACTTTTTTCAAGCGCTTGCAGCTGATAATATGTTTTTCTCATATTTGCCTTTACCTGATCTAACGTCTGTCCTGATTTAACTTCTGCAATTTCTTCAGTTTTTTGAGCATAACTTACATCTTCTTTTCTTTTGCCCCAGTCAAAAATATCCCAAGTAAACGTTACTCCCGCAGCTGATGACAAATTCTTTGTTTCAAATACATTTTTCAATTTACCTTGTGATTGTAATGTCCCATATCTTAGCGTTCCATTAATTGTAGGATGAAAACTTGATTTTTCAAGTTTTGTATTTTTTCTGCTTATATCAATTTGCTTTTGTGCAATTTTATACTCAGTATTTTGTGTTGTCAATTTTTCCATATCTTTTGACAAGTCAATTGTCTTGGTAAAATTATCTTCCACCCCGAACGGCACTATTTCAATACTGCTTGGATTTGACACTCCGATTAGTATTCCTAAAGATTCCTTTGCTATTTCAATATTTCCTTGCTGTTCTACAATTTGTGCCTCTATAGCCTTTATACTTCGTTCTGCTTCTCTGTATTCAGGCTTTGTAACCATTCTTAATTTATATTTCTCAGTCTGAATTTTATAATTCTCATCTAGCGCTTCCTTAGACTTTTGTAAAACTCCAAGTGTACTAATCGCATCATATACATCAATGTATGCTTGAACAGTACTCAAAACTGTATCTTTTTTTGTTTTATCCAGTTTCAATTCTGCTAATTTTAAGTTATCCTTACTAATTTCATTTCCAAGTTTTAATTTCCCGCCTGTATAAATTGGCTGTGATAGTGATAAGTATTGCTGATACGCTTCTCCAGTCTTCTTTGATATGACATCTTTAAAGTAGGCGTTTGCCGAAGCATTGTAGCTTACTGTGAAAAATTTCTGTTTCCAAGTTCTGCTCACGTCAATTTGCCCTCTATCTACTTCCAGCATTCCGATTTTTATATCTTTATTATTTTTTACTGCCATCTCTGCCGCTTCCTGAATAGTTATTTTTTGTGCAAAATTAGGAATTGACATTAATAGGAGCAGTACTGTTACTGCTATTTTATTTTTATTTTTTTTCATTTTCTGTTTTCCTTCCTGAACCTATTTTAATGCATTATTTATAAATTTTGTTATTTCCTTTAGTGATATTTCAATTTTATCTGTATTTTTTATATTGATTATCTCATCTTCCTTCATGTTTCTAAAGCTTTTCAAGACAAGTTCGTCAAATAAGAATTCTTCTACTAATATTAATATGAATTCTGATATGATTTGTAAATTATATTTATTTCCATTTTTCTTATTAAATTTTTCAACAATATTTATTTTTATAAAATTAATAGATATTTCCCGCAATTCTTCAAAAAAATTCCTTAATTTAGGATTTAACACATTTTTTTCGACAATATTTAATCTCATATTGTTCAAAAGTTGAACAGCACTATTCATTTTAGCTCTTACATAATCTTCTAAAACCTTATCTGGCTGCTGACTAACATCTATAGCCCCAAGAACATTTATTATTTTCTTTTTTATTTTTTCCAAAATCTCATACAATAATTCATCTTTTGTTGCAAAATATGTATAAAAACTTCCTTTAGAAATCCCTAACTCCTTTGCAATATCCTCTACCTTTGTTTCCTCATATCCATTTTTTATAAATAATTCCCATGCTTTATCTATTATTTTCTTTCTTTTTTGGATTTTTACACTCTTCTTTTTTTCCAAGTATCTCCCACCTAACAATCAAGATTGACCCACAAGTCATTATAATATAATTTTTTTTCTATTTTGTCAATCATTTTTCTACTTAGAAATCCATTAAAATACGGATATAAATCATATTTTCAGATTTTTGTCATTTTTTCTTATTTATTTTCTAAAAATTACTTTTTATTTTTACTAATAGTTTTTCTAAAATTTCAATATTATTTAAATTTATTAGACCATCTCAAAAAATCCTGCTTTTTTACCAATTTTAAGAGATGTTCTAACCCTTTATAGTTATTTAAATAATGCTTTTCCTATTGATTGAAGTATCACTGTCACCAATGGCAATAACGAAAATAACTTTCAATTCCACAGGAAATTT
Organism: Leptotrichia hongkongensis; assembly: GCF_041538065.1. NCBI lineage: Bacteria > Fusobacteriati > Fusobacteriota > Fusobacteriia > Fusobacteriales > Leptotrichiaceae > Leptotrichia > Leptotrichia hongkongensis. Next base: position 185,266 of record NZ_JBGORW010000002.1, read on the forward strand.
TTTAAACACAACCTCTTTTATTGTTAAATTTACATTTTTCTTTTGTATCTAAACCTCCACATATCCACATTAAGTATAATTTTTTACTTCTATAAACTTAACAGTTCTGTATTTCAAATATATTTTAAATTAAAAATAGGGATAAGATTCTATCCCCATATTTTAATTTTTAAATTTATTTTTCAAATCCAATACAAATTTTGTCAAATCTTCTGTAAATGCTTCTGCATTAGCTTTTATCTTTTCTGAAAAATCAGCTAAATTTTCTTTTACTTCTTTTGACTTGCTTTCAAATTTTTCTTTTAATTCCTTATATTCAATATCTGTTTTTAGTTTTGATTCATATTCTTTTGCAAATTCTAAATCTTTCTGAACAACTTTGGCATCTTTTCGAAGGATTGTTTCAGGATTATATTTATTCAAAAAATTATCCAGTTCTGTATTCCCTGATTCGGAAGTTAGTAAAATCAACGCATAATGGTTATTTACAAGGTGTTTTGAAACATCTTCAAATATGCTTATTATTTTTTTGTCAGCCTTTTCACCTTGGCTTTCACCTATCATAGCTCCTACTGCTCCACCAAAAATAACTCCCAACGGACCTCCGATAATTCCAATAAGGCCTCCAAGAAGCCCTCCGTTTAAAAATCCTATATTTCCATTTGCATTTACTTCGAATCCATCCTTGAAACTCAGCTTATCGTCTTCCTTTCTTACAACTGCAGCCTGAGTAATTACATAATTTTCCCCTGAATATTTTGTCTTTATGTCAGCTAGAACCTCAAATGCGCTTAGCTGATTTTCAAATGTTGCTAATAAAACATTATTTTCCATGGCAGCTCTCCTTTATTTTTTAAATTGATTAATTATAGTCCTAAAAAAATAGTTTTTATTTTGCCAGTACTTATTTTTTACTTTTAAAAAATAAATTTACTCCCATAATTCCTGCAATAACAAATCCTAATAATCCCAATCCAGAAATTCCAAATATTTTTGGAGGAATGTTTGCTAGAGCTAGTATTGATGAACCCACAAATATTGATGAAATAATAATTGCCAGTACTAATTGCTCAAAAGTTTTTTGAAATTTCTCAAAACCAATTATTTCATGCTTATGTTTTAATTCATTTTTTTGAATTTTTTCCAAAATATTTTTTAAATCTGTAGGTAAAGTTAGCCAGTTATCAGAAAAGGTTTCCAATTTTTCTGCTCCCTTTTTAAAAATATTTACTGGATTCATCCGCTCTCTTGCTATTTTATCCATATATGGCTGCATAATTCTTGTTATATTAAGACTTGGATCCAAATGCCGACCAATTCCTTCAATTTGACCAATTCCCTTTATTAACAGGTAAATATCTTCAGAAAGCAGAATTTGGTTATCGCTGAATATTTTCCTTGCCTTTTCAAAAATCGTAACAATATCTATACTTTCTAATGAATTCCCGTCCACCATCTCAATTAATCCGTAAAGTTCCCGCTCAAACTTTCTTTCATCTGCAACTTCAAATTTTATAGCCAGTTTACGTATAGTTTCAATCATTTTTTTTACATCTTTTTTCAATGAATAAATAATCAAATTTATTAAAAGTTCTCGCTCATTCGGATAAAGCCTTCCCATTGCACCAAAATCAATAAATACAATTTGCCCATTTTCCTTTATAAAAATATTACCAGGATGGGGATCAGCATGAAAAAATCCATGTTTTAAAAACTGTACCAAATACAAATCAAGTCCAGTTCTTGCAACTTCTTCAGGTTTTTTACCTATTTCTACTATTTTTTCCTTATCAGTAATTTTAAAGCCTTCTATCATTTCCATTGTAAGAACGTGGTTATTGGAAAGATGTTTGTATACGATTGGAACGTGAATTCTCTCGTCCCCTTTAAAATTATTTGCAAAACGCTCTATATTACGAAGCTCGTTACTAAGTGAAAGCTCATCATTGAGCATTTTTTCAAAACTTTCCACAACATCTACAATATTCATTTTTTTCATTTCTTCATAATAATTTTCCAAAGCTTTTGCAAGATTTTTCATAATTTCCAAATCTGCTTCAATTACAGGCTTTATATTTTCTCTTTGAATCTTTACAACAACTTTTTCCCCATTTTTTAATTTTCCTCTAAACACCTGCCCTATTGAAGCTGATGCCATCGGCTCTTCCTCTATTTCAGAAAAATAATCATCTACTTCTATTCCAAGTTCGAGATTCATTTTTTTTTTTACATCTACTTCTTCAATCTCCACACTATCTTGTAATTTTTGAAGCTGTAAAAGCATTTCTTCAGGTAAAATGTCTTTTCGATTACTTAACATTTGCCCAAATTTTACATATACAGGCCCCATTTCCTCAATCGCCATTCTTATTCTTTCATAAAAAGTATAAGAATTTATTTCATCAATTTTGTCACTATATCTTCTTTTTATATTTCCAGGAATATACTTTTCCAAGTCTCCCCTTTTAAATAGTTCATCAAATCCATATTGAGCAATTACTGAAGAAAGCTTTACAAGCCTTTTTGTTTTCTGTATAAAATCTACCATCTAATTTATTTTCCTCTCTATTGAAAATACTTAGTAACATCAAAAAATACAATAACTAACATCAATACAAGCAAAAATATCATCCCAATCATATGTATTTTTTCTTCTATTTTTTTATTTACTTTTATTCCAAAAAATTCAGGAATGACAAATATCAGTCTTCCCCCATCAAGCGCTGGAATTGGAAGCAAGTTCATAATTCCAATATTTATGGAAATTAATACAAATACTCCAAGCATGGCAAAAATCCCTCCTTGCCCATAAGCCTCGCCAACTATCTTAGGAAGTCCTACAGGCCCTGTCATCTCCTTCATTGCCACTTTTCCTGTTATAAGCATTCTCACACCATCAAGTGTCATTTTAAAATAATCTCCAAACATAGAAAAACTAATTTTTACTCTTTCTCCAAATGTTGATTTTTGGCTTAACAGATGTACTCCAAGTATGTTTCCTTTTGCTTCCTTGTTATAAGTTAATTTTACATTTTCAGTAATTTCCTTATTATCTCTCAAGATTTTTAGAACTATATCTTCATTTTTATAATTTTTACTAATTTCTCCAATTCTTTTTGTCATTTCACTCCAATTGGATATATTTTTACCATTAATTGCCAAAATCTTATCATTTACCTTCAATCTTCCATTTGCTTTTGAACTTTGCTCAACTCCTCCAACTATAGCTTGAGAATATTTAGGCGGCAGCACTCCCGCTACTGAAAGCATTATAAACAATACTGCCAATGCAGAGATAAAGTTCATCACAACTCCCGCAATCAGCACAACAAATCTGCTAAACGGCGACTTGGCAAAAAATCCATTTTTTTGAATATTTTCCTGTCTCTTTAATTCCTTTTCTACAACCTTGCTAAGCCTTCTTTCCACTTCATCAACAAATTTTTCATCTTCAATTTCGTTATCCCTGTTACCTGTTTCATTTTTTAATTCCTCAATAATTTCATCCATTTTTTCCTTCTTAAATACTTCCAAATCAAACCTTTCAGGCTGCATTCCCTCAATATTAACAAATCCTCCTAAAGGTAAAATTCTGATTGAATAAGTCGTCTCATTCTTTTTTAACGAAAAAATCTTTGGCCCCATTCCAATCGCAAACTCAGTAACAGGCATCCCAAAATATTTAGCCGTTGCAAAATGCCCCAATTCATGCAAAAATACAATTAATCCCAAAATTACTATTGTAAAAATTATTCCCATTTATCTATTCTCCTACTTTTCTTTTGTTTTTATATTTATTTCAAGCTATTTTATAGTAAAACTTATTTAAAACTAAACTCAAAAGCTATGACTATTTTACTCAAACCATAAATTTATATAATTTTAGCAGTTTAATTTAAAATAGGTTTGAGTATAATTAATAATTTCTTTTTATAAATCTATTAAAAAATACTGCTTTAAATGAGAAAGTATCTCAAAAAAGCAGCTAAATTTTAAAACTTAACACAATATTTTGATATTTAATTATAACAAGTTACTGTCTCTTGACTCTTCTCCTAATGAAGCATCGATATCTTCATAGTCAATTCCAACTGGAATAGAAGTTAAAACTTTATCAGTAACTTTTGATAGATGAGCATTCATTGCATACGCAGCTCCACTTACAAAATCTATTACTCTTTGTCCCACTTCGTATTCTAAAAATTCCAAACTGAATGTTACAACTTTATTTTCTTTTATTGCATCTGCAATTAATCTTGAATCTTCAAAAACTTTCGGTCTTATAATCGAAACATAGCTTACTTTAGACGATGGCATCTTTACAATTTCCTCCTTTTTTCCTACACCAAAAAGACTTCCTATTCCTTTTTTCTCTTCTGGCTGTTTTTCTTGTTCTACACGATTTACTGCTACTTTTTGCTGAGCTTTAGACTGCTGATTTTGCTGTGGCTGTTCTACTGCCACTTCTTTTCTTTCATCATTTGACAACTCTTCAGATAACTCATCGTCATCATCTTCAATATCATCGCCAAAAAATTCCATTAATTTTCTTTTAAGTCCCAAAGCATAACCTCCTATTCAAATAATTTACTTCCTATCCTAATTATTGTCGCACCATTTTTTAATGCTTCAATATAATCATTCGACATTCCCATAGAAAGCTCGGTAATGTAATTATATTTTTTCTGATACTCTTCCTTTAGCTCTCTCATCTTTAAAAAATAACTGTTTATTTCCTGTTGTGAAGCTTCATATGGAGCCATTGTCATAAAACCTGCTATTTTTACGTTACTCATAGAAAAATATTTTTCACTATCTTTTTTAAAGTCTTCAATATAAATTCCTGTTTTGGATTCTTCCTTTGAAACATTGATTTGAATTAATCCGTTTATAACTCTATTATTCTCAATAGCTTTTTTATTTATTTCTTCTAAAAGTTCATAAGAATCAATCGAATGTATTAAATTCACACTATTAATTATATACTTTATTTTATTTTTTTGCAACCTTCCAATAAAATCCCATTTGATATTTTTATATTTTTCATCTGAAAATTCATTTAGCTTATCTCGATAAAGCTGAGCCCGATTTTCACCAAAATAATCATAACCCATATCAATTATAGGCTTATGCTTTTCCACGTCAAAATATTTACTAACAAACAAAATTTTTACTTTTTCAGGATACGGCGAATATTTTTTTATATCTTCAAAAATTTTATTATAATTTTGCTGAATTTTTACATTATCAAGTTCCATTCCTGCTCCTTTTGACTTGCTACATATTTTACAATAACACTATTATAACCTTTTTTTCAAATAAATTCAACAAATACATCATTTGCAAGCAACATTCCTCTTTTTGTTAATCTAAGCCTTATTTCATAAGCATTTTTTACAATATTTCCATCTAAATCTTCATTATTTTTAACTTTATTTTTTATTTCTTTTTCTTTTGTTACGATATTTTTTTCAGCTTTTCTAGTATTTTTATCTAAAAATTCAACTTTTCTCACAACAAATTTTTCAAGTAGTTCATTTTTTATAAGTTTTTCAACTTTCTCATCCTCAAAATATTCAATTCCCTCTTGAATTAATCTTAGCCCCAGCATTTTCTTCAATTTTTCACTTTCGATTTCATCTACAATTTCAATTGTATTTTCATCAATTGGCAAATTTCCGCTATCAATCAAATCATAATATTTCTTAAATGTTCTTACATTACTATGCCTATTTCCGCTATAATAGCTAGCAGCGCTCATTCCTACACCAACAAACTTTATATTTCTCCAATATTTCAAATTGTGTCTTCCACTATTTTTCTGTTTTTTCTTAATTATTTCAAAATCTTCCACATTTTTCAATATTTCTTCATTATTTTTAATTTCTGAAAAATTTTGAAAACCTATTTTATTTTCTAAATCACAATTTTCACTAATATTTTTATTTTGCTCAAAATTCCCATCAATCCGTGCAAAATTTGATATTTCGTAATGACAATACCTATTTTCATTAAAAAATTCAATAATCATCTCATACATCTGAGCTTCTACATCCTGATCAATTTCCGACAGAATCCCCTTTTGCAATTTACTCCAGAAAACAGTCCCTTCCTCCCAGATAAGCGAGTAAATTGACACATTTTCAGGCTTTAATTCTTTTAAAATATTCAAATCCTTCTGCAAATCCTCAATACTTTGATTAGGAATTCCAAACATCAAATCCACAGTTATATTCTCAAATCCAGCTTCTCTAGCCATTTTATACACACTTATCGCCTCTTCTGAACTATGCTGTCTTCCAATAAATTTTAAAACGTGATTCTGAAAGCTCTGTATACCGATACTTAACCTATTTATCCCAATTTTCCAAATTTCCTTCAATTTTTCCAAAGTCATATCCGTTGGATTTAATTCCAAAGTAATTTCAGCATTTTCGCTCCACTCCAGTTCATCCATTATTTCTCTTATCATCTCAACTGGCAGTAATGATGGCGTTCCACCACCAAAATAAATCGTATCATACTTATATTTGGGATACATTCTCATTTCCCTAATCAAATAATCTACATATTTTCTATATTCTTTCTCCATATTAATATACGTACAAAAATCACAATATTCGCATTTTTTGTCACAAAATGGGATATGAATGTATATCGCATCAATATTTTTCTCTTTTATTTTTTCCATACTTTATTCTTTCCACAAATTCTCTCTAAAAATTTTATTGTTTTTTTTATTACAAAATATCTATAGCTTTCTAATAAAAAAGATCAGAAAAACTAAACTTTTGTCAAAAAATTAGACATTTAGTTTAAGTAATCTTCTGATCTCTTTAAAAAATTATAATCCTAAAAATTTTGAAAATTCTTCCATTGTCTTATCAAGTTTTGCTTTTACATTTTCATTTGAATCTGCATTTACACTAAAATAGAATTTGATTTTTGGCTCTGTTCCAGATGGACGGGCTGTAATGTAAGTGTCGTCTTCCAGAACAAATTGTAAAACGTTTTCTTTTGGTAATTTTATTTCAGTTTCTGCTCCTGTTTCCAAGTTGTATTCTTTGTGTGAAAAGAAATCACGTTTAATTTTAATCTTTTTACCAATCAGTTCGTCTTTTACGTTTTCTCTCAAATTAGTCATAAGAGCAGCCATTTGTTCACTTCCATCTTTTCCTTTAAGGGTCACAGATTTTATTCCTTCTAGATAATATCCAAATTCTTTATATAATTTTTGCAATTCTTCGTAAATTGAACTTCCGATCGAATCATAGTAAGTGGCCATTTCAGCGATTACCATTGAAGTTACTAGTGCATCCTTATCTCTTGCATGTGTTCCAATCAAATATCCGTAACTTTCCTCAAATCCAAATAAATATGTTCCATCCAATTCCTTATTTTCAAATTGTCTAATTTTTTCTCCAATATATTTAAATCCTGTCAATGTTTTCATAACTCCAATATTTTTTGAAGGTGCAACTACATCAATCATCGGTGTAGAAACAACTGTTGTTATAACTTTTGCATTTGCAGGAATGTCTTTCTTATTATTTAGAAGATATTGTAGTAACAATAATCCAACTTGGTTTCCATTTGGATAATACCATTCATTTTTATCATCTTTTACAGCAATACCAACTCTATCTGCATCGGGATCATTTGCCATAACTATTTTTGCCCCAATTTCATCAGCTAATTTTACTCCAAGCTTAAATGCCGCTTTTTCTTCAGGATTTGCATAAGTTACAGTTGGAAAGTTTCCATCTGGTTCAATTTGTTCCTTCACAACTTCAAAATTATACCCAAAATCAGATAAAATACGTTTCATTGGACGTCCACCCGTTCCATGAAGTGGAGTGTAAACTATTTTGAAATTTTCTTTCCCTGGAATATCTGTTTTTAGAGTTTGTGTTTTTATTGCATCTAAATAATCATCATCAATTTTTCCATCCAATTGAATAATTAATCCTTTTTCTCTTCCTTCTGCTTCAGAAATTACTTTAATTTCTTCAAGAGTCTGAATTTTATTAACTTCAGCAACAATCGCAGGTGCATGAGGATCTACAACTTGAGCTCCATCATCCCAGTAAACCTTGTATCCGTTATATTCCACAGGGTTATGTGATGCAGTTACGACAATTCCAGCCATAGTACCTTTATATCTTACCCCAAATGACAATTCAGGAGTAGAACGCAAATCTTCATAAATATATGCTTTAATTCCATTAGCAGCCATAACTCTCGCTGTATTCAAAGCATATTCCCTTGAACCAATTCTACAGTCATGAGCAATTATAATTCCTTTTTCCTTTGCCAATTTTTCATCGAATTTCAGCATATAATTTGCAAGCCCTTGAGTTGCTTTTCTAATTACATATTTATTAATTCTGTTAGTTCCAATCCCACGAACACCTCTAATTCCACCGGTTCCAAAGCTCAAATCCTTAAAAAATCTGTCTTCGATTTCCTTTTCATTTCCAGCTAAACTTCTTAATTCTTCCTTGTCTTTTTCATCAACAGCTTCTGAATTTAACCAGTATTCATATTTTTTCATATATTCCATGGTATGCCTCCTAAAAATTTTCTATTCTCTATTAATTTTACCATATTAATTTAATTTAACAAATACTTAAACGAAAAAAATTACAATTTTTTTACTAAAATTAAAACTAATACAAAAAACATTACAATAATATTCACAGCAAATGGCAAAAAAGGGTTAAAATTTAATAAATGCCCTGATAACAGCGAACCTATAGCAGTTCCAAGCGAACCCACTGCAGATGCCACTCCCAGTATCTTCCCCTGATTTTCCTTATATCTCTGAGCAATAATCGTATTTCCAAGTGAGCGTACAATTTCATAAGTCATGGTATAAACTGCCATCAAAAGATATGGAGTTACACCAAATTTTACTCTGAACAAAATTACTCCCATCAATATTATTCCAGCAAAAATCAAAAATTTATAAATACTTTTTTCCTTAAATTTTTTTAAAAGTTTTCCTAGCAAAAATGCAGTTCCAAAAAAAGCAAGTAATGACGAACACATAACAAAAGTTCCAATTGTATCAGAAGAAACTTTTTCATAAAATTTCAAAAAATAGTTTAAAGCGCTTCCATAAGAATAAATTCCTATTCCTGAAAGTAAAATTATAAGACAGAAGAACTTGGAATACTCATCTAACTCCTTAATGTATCTAAAGGTTGCAAATGGGTTTAAGTCCTTTTTACTTTTTTCTTCCAAATCATCATTCTTTTTCACAATTTCCTTCATAAGCAGCAAAATAATTATCGAAACAATGCTTCCACCAATAAACTGTAGTGCAAAAGAAGTTCTCGGATCATTCGTAATAGTTGCAGCATATCCTCCTATTTTCTGCCCAATTGCTCCACCGATTACAGTTGCAGAACTTACTTTAGCAATATTCTTAGCCTTTTCTTCTTTTTCAGATAGCTGACTCACATATCCAAATGCCACAGCAAATGTTCCCCCCGAAGCAAATCCCGAAATCATCCTTGCCAAAAATATAAGCGGCAAATTCGTCCCAAATCCAAATATAAGCTGTGACATCCCATAACAAAATGGCATAAATACAAATATCCTCTTCATCCCAACTCTATCTGCCAAAGCCCCCAAATAAGGCGAAGAAATAAACATAGCCGTACTCATAAATGCCAATAATTCACCTGAAATACTCTTTTTCCACCCTCTCAATTCAATTAGTGCAGGTGTAGCGGGATGCCCTAAATTATAAACAATAATGCATAAAAACATCAATATTATCATCTTATTAATATTTTTCTTCTTTTCAAATTCTTCATTTTTTTTCATTTATTTCTCCCTTAAATTTTTCCAAAAAAAAATCAATAAAATTATTTATTGATTTTCCTTTTCTAAATATTCTTAAAACTTACTAATCTGATATTCTACCAAATTCATCAGCCGGTTTTTGTATTGCTTTTACTATTTGGATAACACATATTACAAATTCAACGAAAAGAATTACCATTCCAATCAATAAAATATATGTTAATACTCCTATTATTCCTGCAATTAAAAAATATATTCCTTCCTGTTTTCTACCTGCATAAAAAGCATGGATTCCAAAAGCTCCAAAAAACCAAGCTAGTAAACAATAAATTACTTTATTATACTTATGATTCTCATTTGATGTGTTTTCAGGTAAATTAGTTTCTGACATAACAAATCCTCCTTAAATCTATTTATTTATTAAAATAATCCTGGAATACTTACTCCACCAGTAACTACTTCCATTTCTTTTTCAGCCATTTCTTCAGCTTTATCCAAGATTTCATTTACTGCGTTTATGATTAAATCTGAAACAATAGTTGCATCATTTTCTTCAATTGCATCTTTTAATACATCTAATGAAATTGATAAATCTACAATTTTTTTCTGTCCATTTGCTTTTACAGTAATTCCTCCACCAGCAACAGATGTTTCTACAAATTTATCTTTTAATCCTTCTTGAATTTTTAACATTTCTTGTTGCATCACTTGAGCTTGTTTGATTATATCCTGCTGATTTCCACCAGATTTGTTTCCTGCTCCTTTTATTTTTCTAACCATAGTTGATAATTCCTCCTGCGAATTATAATTTAATATTTATAATAATTTTTATTTTTATAAAAAAAAATGGTGGAGAGGGAAGGATTCGAACCTTCGAAGGCTGAGCCGGCAGATTTACAGTCTGATCCCTTTGGCCACTCGGGAACCTCTCCACAACATTCTAAATTTTAAATAGTGGTGCCGCTTGTCGGACTCGAACCAACCACCTACTGATTACAAGTCAGTTGCTCTACCAGATGAGCTAAAGCGGCATTAAATGGCGGAAGTGACGAGACTCGAACTCGCGACATCTTGCGTGACAGGCAAGCACTCTAACCAACTGAGCTACACCTCCATAATGGTGGTCACAATTGGGATCGAACCAATGACCCCCTGCTTGTAAGGCAGGTGCTCTCCCAGCTGAGCTATGCGACCATAAATATTCACCATTTAATATTTTAATTATTCAATTTTAAACTTGGTACGGCCTAGGGGGATCGAACCCCTGTTACCGGGATGAAAACCCGAGGTCCTAACCACTAGACGAAGGCCGCACATTCATTCCCTTATTTGTTATTATCACTAACAGACAAGAAATATAATATCATATTTGATTTTATTTGTCAACAATTTTTTCAAAAAAAATTGTTTCTCTTCAAAATTAACTATTTTCTATATTTTTATTACAATAATTTTCTGTAATCTATTCAATTCATCTTCAATTTCATCATTTGCTAATATCTTCATTGTTACCCTATTTGAATAATTTTTTTCCAATATTTCAATTCCAAATTTTGGGGTATTTTCATTCAAGAATGCTTCCATTTCTGAAGTATATTCATAGTCATAATCTATTATAAAAATAGATTTTTCAACATAGTCTATAATTTTTGCTTCATTAACAGCTAGTTTTGCTGTTTTGGCATAATTTCTTATAAGTCCACCAGCTCCCAGTTTTACTCCTCCAAAATACCTTGTCGCAACTAATGCCACATTATATACATCCAAAATATTTAATATTTCTGCCATTGGTTTTCCTGCTGTATTGCTTGGTTCTCCATCGTCATTATATTTAAAATATTCCTGCCCATTTTCCATTACTCTGTAAAGTGGCACATTGTGAGTTGCATTTGGATGCATTTTTTTGATAGAATCAATAAATTTTTCTGCTTCAATTGCTGTCGAAACTGGCTTAATGTATCCGATAAACTTCGATTTTTTTTCTTCAAATTCAATTGTTGTTTCTTTTGCTACAGTTTTCAACTTTTCCTCCTTTCGTTCTATAAATTTAAAATGATATTTATTATGTTATCATAAAAATAAAACTCAGACAACCTATTTTTGCAATCAAGTTCATCTGAGTTTCTATAATTTCTTATTGAGTTACTGGCTGTATCTGCACATATCCTTCCAACTGCTTAAATTTATTTGTACTTGTGAATTTCTTTTGTATCCTATTATAATCGACATCTGTCAGCTTTTTATATGATTTTTATTTTGAGTCTTCCCAGCCTTCTCCTTTTCCTTTTTTCTCTCATTTTCTAAAACTTCATCCAGCAGTTTAATTACTCTTGTATTTTCAAATTCTTTTCGATATTTTGATACCACATTATCATCAGCAACAGAAAGCATTTGTGCGACTGCAAGATACAATGCCAGCTCTGACTGTTCGTTAAAATAAACGTCTTCATAGCTCACATCTTTTGTCGAAACATTGTCAAGATAATATTTTACAGCATTTTCTATTCCATAGTTCATCATATTTTTCGCTATTTTTACTTCTGCGATTTTTAATTTAAATCCTCTTATATAGTCATCTGGAATCCCAAACTCCTTTTGATTTTTCGGAATTTTAAAATAATTAATTATTCGTTCATATTTACTAATTTCTTGTTTTTGAGTATCTAGAGTTTCCTTTCCGTTATCAAGAATCTCCTTTACACTTTCACTATAAGTTTGTGTATTTTCTAATACTTCTTCCTTATCTAAATCATCTTTTTTATCCTTATTTTCAATAATTCCCTTTTTATTATCGTATAAAAATCCATTAGGCAAATCATTTGCCTCATTATTAGTTTTATCTTCCTCTTCAGTCAAATAGTCACCTAATGTTTCAATAAACTTTACCATATCCAAATTCTCGCTTAATGTGTCAACAAGTTCCATCACTGCTGAATTTTTATAGTAACGTTTTATAAGATTGTAATAAAATTTTGCTTTTTTTTCATCGCCTTTTAACTTGTAATAGGTAAATTCGTTTGAAAGTTTATCAAATCTCGTTGAATAAGGAGCAATTTTATCCATATATTCCCTTGCTTTTTTAAAGTCCTTCTTTCCCCCTACTATGTAGGCTCCTACAAGAACTGATCCTAATGTTTCATTTCTTTCATCTTTTTCATAAATTTCCTTTAATTTCAAAAGGTTATCATTTTCATGCCCATCTTCTGTAAAAAAATTTTTTTCATCTTTAATATCATATTCAAATTTTATTGTTTCATCAATAACACTTTGCTTTATACCAATTTTTGAAAGCCTGTCCTGTATAAGTTCAGCTCTAGTATATGCTGGTAATTCGTATCCTAAAGAAAAAAATACTGGCAATGATAATGATACAAAAATTTTTTTCATAAACTTTCTCCTCTTTCCTAATTTACCATTTTTGATAAGAAATCCTTGTCCTTTTCAGTTTCAGTCTGGATTTTCTTAGCAATCCAAGTATCTTCCAATTTTGCTCCATTGCTTATTTTTAACAAATCTTCTTTTATTTCCTCATTCATTATTACAACATTAAAGTAAAGTATAACTTCAGCCCGTAAATTATAATTTTGTATTTCTTCACTTATATTCTCGTTCACAATATTGTCAAGATACTCTGCAACAGCAGTTTTTACCTCTCCTTTATCAAATAAATTACGGATTTTATTCAAATAATAAGTCAATTTCATAAAATAGTATTCTTCATCAGAAACTCCGATTTTTCGTCTTTCGCTCTCATTTTTTAATAATTTCAAAACTTTTTCTGTAAGCATCTGTTTTTCTTCAAAGTTCTTTGCCACAAAAATTTTTGCTAATGTTACTATTACTGTATCTTTATATTTTTTAGGAATTTCATCCATATATTTTTCAAAACTTGACATATCTCCCTTATCTAGAGCGTACATCATTTTTGAAAAAGTTTTTTCGTATTCATAAGGCGTATATTTTACAAATAAGTCAAGATATTTTTTATAATCTCCACTTATTTTAGATTCAAAAATAGTAATTAGAGCTTGAGCAGCTATATAGTTTCTCTCATCCTTCTGAAGAAGTTTTTCAAGTTTTGCCACTCTTTCACGAATAATTTTTTCATCATTTTCAAAATATTCTGTATCTCTAATTTCATAATCCAAAGCTATCGTTTCATCAATTAAAGCCTGCTTTATACCAAGCTTTGATAAAGTTTCCTGAATTTTTTCCTTTTGTGTAAATCCATACACCTCAAAATTTATTGCAAAAAATATTCCTAAAATCAAAAATAATTTTTTCATCTTTACCACATCCTTAAACTTTGATAAAAATACCTTTTCTAATATTTAAACTTACCTTCAAAATTGTAATACTATATTATATCCCATATTTTTGATTTTCAAAATTTTTTATTGAATTTTCTTATAATTTTTTTAAAAAGTTAAGTTAATATCTATTCCTGCAAGTTTCAAAAAAAAATCAACAATTACTAAAAAGCCTTGTGTTAAACGAGAGCCGCTAAAATAAACAATTACAAATATAATTAAAATTCCATATCTTTCAATTTTATTATAAAACTCTCTAATTTTATTTCCCGAAAAAGAATAAACTATTCTACCTCCATCAAGCGGAGTTATTGGTATTAAGTTGAACATTCCAAGCAAAAGGTTTATTACATAAACATAAATCATGACTGTCATAAAAATATTATCCGTATCCAGATATTTACTACCTAGTTTTAAAAATACAAGTGAAATTCCTGCAAGAATAAAGTTTACTACTATTCCAGCGACTGCGACACAGAATAGTCCTAACCGATGTGGTCTTAAATTATAAAAATTAACCGGAACAGGCTTTGCCCACCCTACCAAAAATTTGAATCCGCTCAAAAGTATAAGAACCGGAAGAATTATTCCTGTCAATTCAATATGTTTAAGAGGATTTAGAGTAATTCTTCCCTCTCTTTTGGCAGTATCATCACCAAATTTATATGCCACATATCCGTGCGCCACTTCGTGAAGAGTCATTGATATTACAAATACCAAAAGTGAAATTATCATATCCCTTGAAATTTCTACCACAAAAAAAATCCTTGCAATAAAATAAATAATAATAGCAGCAATAATCCCCAGTTTTATTTCTGAATATTGGGGATTTAAAACCTTAAACCTGTCATAATAATTTTTTACTATTTTCACAAAACTTCCTTTCCAAAATCGCAGGCTTTTCGTCCAATTCCTGCCACATTTCTCTTTTACTCCTCTTCAATCCCCACTTTCGCATCTTTATTTTCCAAAACGATAATTTTTAGTTTATGTATTCTAGACTTTTTCATGCTTTCTTTTATTTATATTTAACAATCTCTTTTATATCAACTGATAAATACTTCTTATTCTCAATTCTCCTGACTTTTTTCAAATTCATAATCCAAGTTTATTTTTATTTAAGCTAATTATACCAAATTTCATAAAAAATAACAAAGAATTTTAAAAAAATAAATAAAAAATATATGGAGTACCAAAATTGATACTCCAACTAACCTTTTTTATTACATTTTTGTTTTTACTATTTTTTGAACATTCCAGTAACTTTATCTGCTAATCCCTTAGCTCCTTCTACTGTTTTGTCTAATGCTTCTTCAGCACCTTTTTTCACATCTTGAACAATTTTGTTATTTGCAGCTTTTTCTGCTAAATCTTTTGCACCTTCCACAGTTTTACCTAGAACATCTTCAGTTCCTTTTTTAATATTCTGAGCAACTTCGCTTCCTGCAATTTCCTTTGTTTTGTCAGCAGCTTTATCAGCTAAGTCCTTTGCTCCATCTACAGTTTTTTTAAGAGCATCTTCTGCTCCTTTTTTCAAATCATCAAAATTCATAATTCTTTCCTCCATTTTTTTTATTATTTATAATTATTAACTAATTATCCTATTCCACAGTTACTGATTTTGCCAAGTTTCTTGGTTTATCAACATCATTTCCTTTTAATTTTGATAAATAATATGCCAATAACTGATGAATTACGATTGTAGGAAATCCTGCATAGTCGTCTTCTACATTTGGAATATAGAACACTTCATCAGCCACTTCTTCTACAACTGTATTTCCTTCTTTTGCAATTGCAACAACATAAGCTCCTCTTGAAGTAACTTCTTTTATATTTGATACTGATTTTTCAAATAAGTCCGACTGTGTAACATTTACAACAACTGGCACTCCATCTGTAATTAATGCTATAGTTCCGTGTTTTAATTCTCCAGAGGCAAAAGCTTCTGAATGAATATATGAAATTTCTTTAGATTTTAATGCACCTTCTACAGCAATTACATAGTCAAGCCCACGTCCAAGGTAGAACATACTTTCATTATCTTTAATCTTATCTGCAACATCTTTTATTTTTTCATTATATTCCAGCATTTTCTGAATGCTTTGTTCCACTTCATATAATTTCTTAATGTCCTCAGTAGCTTCATCTTTTGTAATTTTTCCAAATTTATATGCAAAGTCTATTGCCATCAAGTATAAAATAACCATCTGAGTTGTATACGCCTTTGTAGAGGCAACGGCAATTTCAGGCCCTGCCCAAGTGTAAATAACATGATCCGCTTCCCTTGCTATCGAAGAACCAACTACGTTTGTAATTGCAACAACTCTTGCCCCATGTCTTTTTGCCTCTTTCATAGCCTCAAGCGTATCTAAAGTTTCTCCAGACTGGCTTAATACGATAACTAAAGCGTTATCATTAATTACAGGATTTCTATATCTAAATTCTGATGCAATGTCGACATCCACACGAATTCTTGTTTTTTTCTCAATAATATGCTTTCCAACAAGCCCAGCATGGTAAGCGGTTCCACAAGCTACAATATAAATATCATTAATTCCTTCCAAATATTCCTTTGTAAGTCCTGCATCATCAAAATTAATGTTATAATTTTCATCAACTCTGCTGTTCAAAGTTTTTATAAGCACTTCTGGCTGTTCAAAAATTTCTTTTTCCATAAAATACTCAAATCCACCTTTAGAAGCAGCTTCCAAATCCCACTCAATATGAGTTACATCTCTTTTTATCTCATTTCCGTCTACATCCATAATTTTTACAGAGTCTTTTTTTATTTCCACAATTTCATTATTTTCAATCAA
Organism: Leptotrichia hongkongensis; assembly: GCF_041538065.1. Taxonomy (NCBI): domain Bacteria; kingdom Fusobacteriati; phylum Fusobacteriota; class Fusobacteriia; order Fusobacteriales; family Leptotrichiaceae; genus Leptotrichia; species Leptotrichia hongkongensis. The sequence continues at coordinate 202,205 of NZ_JBGORW010000002.1, forward strand.
ATATACATCTCTAGTATATTTCAAAATTGCAGGAATATCAGACGCAATAAAGTTTTCTCCATCTCCAAGCCCTACAATAAGCGGACTTTCCTTTCTTGCCGCAATAATTCTGTCAGGCTCATTTACAGACATAATTCCAAGTGCATATGCACCTTTTATAACTTTTAACAATTTCTTTACTGTTTCAAGCAAGTCTCCTGTATAAAGTTCATCTAACAAATGTGCCACAACTTCTGTATCAGTTTCTGATTTAAACTCATACCCTTTTGCAACTAGATCTTTTTTTAGTTCCAGATAATTTTCAATAATTCCGTTATGAACAACAACTAATGTTTTATTCTTGTTAAAATGAGGATGTGAATTTTCATCAGACGGCTTACCATGTGTTGCCCATCTTGTATGTCCTATCGCAACCGTCCCTAAAAGCGGATGTTTTTCTAGTTCATCAGCTAGATTTTGTAATCTTCCCACTTTTTTCACAATCTCAAATTTCTCATTTCCAGTATTAACAGCAATTCCAGCCGAATCATATCCTCTGTACTCCAACTTTTCTAACCCGTCAATAACAAATTCCTGAGCATTTTTAGCTCCAATGTAACCTACAATTCCACACATAATTTTCTCCTTCAATAATATTAAAATTACTAGAAAATGCTACTATAATACCTTTGTAACTCCAATTACTCAGAATTTTTGTGTATCATTAAGGTTGTAACCACCTAAAGAGCATCCGCCGATAATTCGATAACTCTTTTCCCTCGTCTCCTTTTAAAACAATGTTTTTCCTATTAATTATCCCAAAAGGACTGGCGCTTTTCAACTTTTATTTTCTAGTTCAAATGATTATATCAAATTTTTTATATTTTTTCAATACATTGCTTTGATTTAAACAAAAGTAAATTGTATAGATGTCAAACGTTTGTGACAAAAATATATTAAAAAAAACATTTCTTTCCCAATGTATCTTTAACCTACTGATTTTCCTTGTACTCTTTTAATACTTCGTTTAGTCTCTTAAAACCTAGTACTTTTCTTGATATATTGTTGTATCTTGTATTGTATTTCTTTATTGCCCGTTGACGAACACGGTATATTTCTGATATACTACTTATATGAAAGGTTTCTCCTTAATGTGGTTTGGTAGATTTACATTATATCTGAAACCTTTCTTTTTTTGTATATTCTTGTCGCATATGTATTATCTCACAACATTTTTTCAAGACAATAAGAATAAATAATCTCAAATTATACAGATTAACTACGGTTAAATGACTTGTTGTAATTCTATTATTTATTTAAACACTTTTACTGCTGAAATATAATTTTAATCATCATTCTATTCCTCGTTTTCTCCTCTCTTCTTCGCTCCAATAGTCTTCTCTTTCTAAATAATCCAGTTCTATTTCTTCAACAAAATCTTTTACAAATTTTTCATATATATATTTACTTAAATTTTTTGAGAATAGAGGATAATTTTCAAAAAATAGTTTTTTATTTTCTTCAGTCAAAAATTCTTCTTGTTCTAAAATATAACCAAATATTTTTCCAACATCTGGATATATACCTTTCCGCCAATAAAGTTCGGTGTCTGTACTTTCATAATAATCTTCTATTTTTCGCCTCACATCTGTTCTATATTTAATAATATAACTAAATTCGCAATAAATATAATTATATAAATTATTATATAAATCGCCATTATAATTATTTAAAATTAAATTTGCTTTTATTTTTTCAAAATTTATTGTTTGTTTAGTCAGTTTTGTATTATCTTTAATCTCTTGTTCTCTTTTCTCTTTTTGTTTCTCCCTTTTTACCAAATACTTACAAAATATTACTAATGCGACTAACATTAGTGTATACACGATTAAGCCTATTGGACCACCTATTTCTATTGCTATTATAAATCCTTGTACAACTCCTTGTAAGAAAAGTGAAAGTAATACTATTACTACTATACCAAATACTATTTTTATTAACATTTTTTTCCTTTCCAATTCATTTCTAAATTTTAAAGTATTTCATTTTTAACTTACTCAAATTATAATAAACCAAACTTAAAAATTTTAATTATGCTACTCAAACCTCAATATTATAACTTTATTAATTTGATATTGAGACAATTTGAATATACCTATAATTTAAAATAGTTTATTCAAAACCTTTTACAAACTTATTATACAAGTATCTTAATAAGTATACTTCGAATAAATTAAAGTTTTCAAAAAAAAGAGTTTTCATATCTTCAGTCAAAAATTCTTTTTCTCCTAATATGAAACCGAAAACATAACAAAATTCATCATCTAAAATCACATCTTTACTTATAGAATTTTTAAACTTTTCTTCCCTTTCATTCAAAATTTTTTCTACGTCATTCCATACTATAGAATTAAATTTAGAGTAAATATAATCATACAGATTTTCATTATCATATTTTAAAGTTATATTGGCTCTCACTTTTTCAAAGTTGACCATTTTTATTGCCTCCTTTCATATTATTTTTTATTTATTACTAAAATTATATAAATTAATTGACCTTTTTTAATAAACTTCCTTTTCTATTCCCTCTTCATTCCAATATTCTTCACTTTCCCAGTATTCTCTTTCTTCGCTGTCTTCATATTCCCATTCATCTGAGTCCATTCTGTCACGTCGATTTTCTTCTCTTTCCATTTTTTCCAGTTCTTTTTGTGTTAAAGAATTTGGCGAGTAATTATACGGGCTGGAACTTGAAGTATTTTTTCTATATTTTTTTTCCTCTTTCTCTTCCTTACTACGACGTAAATAGAGATACTTATCCACCTCCATCCACCAAGCTTCTTTTTTGGGAATTTCTAGTTTATTCTCATTCAAGATTACTTTCAAAGATTCTGGATCTGTATATCTAGTTGTCATACTGTCAACAATAGAGCCATTATAATCTATCATACAGAAAAGATTTCCATCCAGAATATAAACATCAGAACTTTTATTAATTGTTTTATGGGTTTTCTTACTTTTTACTACAGCATTCTCAAAAACATACAATTTTTCCCCATTAGAGAGAGTATATTTCATAATTCTATTTGCTTTTATATAAATAAATTTATCTGAATACATTGCAATTTTTGCAAATGAATATTTTGAATCTAGAACAAAATACATTGTTGCCCGAATTTCAGCCGGATTTTTAGGATTATTAATTTTTTCTGCTGTTTTTTTAAACTCTTTAAAATATCTCTCAAAAAATGCAAAATCATCTTCCATTTCTTTTTTTAGTTTTTCTGCCTCTTCCTTTTTTTCACGTTCTTCTTTTTCTGCTTCTATTTTTTTCCATTTAATTTCTTCCATTTCATATTTTTTTTTATCATTTTGATAACTAAAAAATGAAAAAATTTCTGAAATAACTATAAGTATTACTAAAAATAGGCAAATTAATATTGACTTAATCTTGGAATTTTGATTTAAAAATTTTTTCATTTTATATCATTGCTCCTTATATAATTTCAAATTTCCTTTTAAAATCATCATAATTATTTACCCAGTTAAATTTTACCTCCTTTGAAATTGCTTCAAAATGTAGTTTTCCACATTTTATTTTGCTTTTTTCCACATCTGTCAAATCCTTTTCTTTTTTATCTGCCTTCGTTTCAACGATAAAATAGATTCCTACATTGTTTTCATTATTTTCTGAAGAATTTTTGTAGATGATTGCCCAGTCAGGAGAATAGTTTCCGTATGGAGTATCTATTACAAAGCCACCTTTTTTGAGTTTTGTAAATAGCAATACATTTTTATCATTTTCCAGTTTTTCTGCAAATTCCTTTTCTCCATCACTATCAAGTTTATAATAATCATTTAGACTTCTACTACCTTTTTTAGCTTGAAATAACCTTCTTTTATTTTCAAAATCCTCTTCGTTTATTTTATTATCCACTTCAAAAATTTTCTCTGTATCAGTTACATATCCATCTATCACTTCATATTCAAAAACTTTTTCAGCTTTCATTTCATTTAAGTTTTCAAGCAATATTTCAGTTACATTTTCCAGTACATCTTGAATATTTAAGGCTTTTCTTTTTTCCTTTTCAAGTCCACTTATTATTTTTAATATTGCTAATCTTGGCAACATTGTGTGATACATTATATAATTTGCTATTTCAAAATCACTTTTTGTAGCCACTTCAATTTTAGACATTTCTATTTCTTTGTCGCCGCTATCTTTTTCAAGATTAAAATTTCCTGTCTCATTGTAATCCCCTTTAGATTCTACTACCTCCACAATTTGTTTCAAATCAAAATTGCTTATATAGTTATTTATTTTTTCTACACTACTTTCTATATATTTTTCCTTATCGATTTTACACTTATAAATCGCTTTTTTACTAAGATTTGTCCCTAGTTCTTCAAAAAGATTTTGAAAATCTTTTTCCGAAATAAATGTTCTTCTTTTATTAATAATCGGCTCATTATCTCCATTTGCTATTTCAATCCGATTTGTACCTTTTTCCACCATATATTTCACAAAATTTTCAGCAATTTGTATTGAATGTTCCTGTAAAGTTTCATTTGAAAAATGTATTTCTTTTATATCTTCTTTCCCATTTTTCAAAAGCACATTGTTAGAATCCATCACTCTTTTTTCAATCAATTCTTTCTTAAATTCATCTACCAGTTCCGAAGTAATCTTAATTTTAGGAATTCCTGATTTTTCAAGTGTGACAAGTAAAAGATCTGAGGTAACTTCGTTTTTATTTATATTTTTGTTAAAATCTTCCTGAAGCATTCTTGAAAAGTTTTCATAGCTGTCATTTGCAATCACAGTAAGTTCATTTACATTTTTATCTAAACTTCTATTTCCAGTAACATCTACAGGAAGTCTGAGTCCTCGCCCTATTTCCTGCTTTTTAGCAATTTCGCTACTTCCATTTTTTAATGTACACAATGTAAATACATTCGGGTTATCCCAACCTTCCCTAAGTGCTGAATGGGAAAAAATAAAGGCAAGTGTTTCATTAAAAGAAATCAATTCATCTTTCTTCTCTAGTATTAATTCAATCCCTCTATCAATATCTTCTTGTGATTTTGCCTTCACTTCGTTTTCTTTCTTATATTCCACCTCAACTTCCTTTTTCTTCTTATCTAATGCGAAATATCCTTCTCTCACTAAATTCACATCTTCATAATGTGGAAAATAATTTTTATATTTCTCAATTTTTCCCCTATACTTTTGCACAATTTTTAAATATTCTTCGTCAAATATTTTCAAATAAGCTCCTCTTCCATCAGAAGCCTCACTATCCCTAACTTTCTTAACCTCATCAATAAAAAACAGTGTCAAACCTTTTATTTTCTTGCCTTCTTCCAAAATCTCAAATTGCTTTTGAAAATGATTTTCTATAGCAAGACGGATTTGAATACGAATAATATCTTTATTCTCTAACTTTTTATTACTCTCTCCTAATGCTAATTCTAAATCTCCATAATTAGTAGCAATTTTCAATGACTTCTCTTTATGAGGCTGTTCCGCAATAAACATATCCTTATACTGTGGCAATCCTCCAGAAAGTTCATACAACGAGAAACCATTTTCCACATCAAAACTTCTAAATCTGATACTTTGCCCTTGCTCTTGAGAAAATATTTCTATCCTTGCCTTGCAGTCTTTTGTAAAATAAGTATATCTAATATATGGAAATTCTTTAGAAATCACACTATTTATCGTTTTCACTCGAATTTTTTTTACCAAGTCTTTTTTATACGCCTCATAAGAATCTAATTTATAAATTTGATTATACAGGTTTTTATGTGTAGCCGAATAACGAAGCGTAAATAATGGCTCCAGTTCGTCTATTGCTTTTAATGATTGTGATTTTTTATTTGCTGTTCCTTCTATTTTCTGTGGCTCATCAATTAACACAATCGGCCTTACAAATTTTATATCTCTCCATAAATTTTTAGCATATTCATCATCCTTACGAATTTTATTCGTATCTCTATTAAATGCCTGAATATTCATAACACAAATACTCAAATTATTCTCTTCCACAAAATTATTTACTTTTCCTAAATTATTACTGTCATAAATAAAACTATATTTAGATAAATCCACATTATATAGTCTTTTAAAATGTTCCCTTAATTGTTCAATAGATTTTTCCACTCCTTTACGAATCGCTACAGACGGAACTACAACCATAAATTTCTTAAATCCATACTCCTTGTGCAATTCCAATATCGTACGCAAATAAACATAAGTTTTCCCAGTTCCAGTTTCCATCTCAACTGTAAAATCTCTCTCGTGCTTGCTGTAAGCCTTTTCATCGGTAAATAGTCTATTTTTCAACTGAACTTTTTTCAAATTCTGAAAAAGTTTATTCCCTCTAACAATATCAATATTTCTCACAGGATCTTTTTCCATAAGTCTTGTTTTTCTTATTCTTTCAGCATAAATACTATCCAACGATTTTGGCAATCCTCTAAATAACTCTACAACAGAATTTACCGCCTTTTTCTGATATTCCAAATTATCATCAAACTGAAATATTATTTTATTTGACATTTCATTTTCTCCTTTTGTTCTGTAATAAAAAAGCCTCAATTATCTTTTTTGATAAAAGAGACTTATAAAATCTTTATTTTTAAAAATTATCTAATCTTAGTATCATTGTTCTTAATTTATTTTCTGAACTAAATTTTTTTATCAGATTGAATCCATAATTTGAATAAAATCTTATTAGTGAACTGTTATCTTCACATTCCAGCCATAAATATTTCGTATTTATAATTTTTTTCACGATTAATAATAATTCGTGTGCTAACGATATTATTTCATTACCTGTTATCATATTTTTATCAGAAATATTATAATTTTTCCCTATCTGTGCCAGCAAAAAACTATTCACAACATAACTTCCGTCTTTCAATCTTCTTCCACTCTGTGAAAATCTTTTCTGTTGGGTCCTACTAAGATTAAGAAAATTTTCTTTTTCAATAATTAAACTTTTATTTGCAAATGTAAAATACCCCAATATTTCTGTTCCCTCTTTATTGTAAATAATATGTGTTGCAGAAAGTGATTTTTTCTCAAAATCTATAGCTTTGTTATGTAAAAAATCCTCAATACTATTTCTATCTCTACTTCTAAAAGTCTTTAAAATTTTTTCTTTTATAAAGTCATCATCTTTCAATTTTTCTCTTAATTTCTGCAACGATATAGTTTCACTCTTTTTCTTTATACCCAAAATTTTTTGCTATCCTCAAAATTTCTTCTGGGTCATCTACAATTTCAAAATCAACATCAAGTTTCTTAACTTTCTTTTTACTCTCCATTGCTTCCAGTACTTCATCTGCATATCTTGCAGGAATTCTCAAAGCATCAAGCAATATACTTTCTGTAGCCATAATTACCACTCTCCCCTTTTTTAACTTTATTTTCATTTTTATAATATCATATATATTTTAGCGTGTCAATTAGATTTCAATCTCTTTCTAAATAACCTCTTATTTAATGCACTCATACACAATAACATTAATAATACAAAATATTACCAACATTAAATAAAGCAAAAATTTATTTTTATCAAAAAATTTTGTATCTACACCTGTTTTCTTCATATTTTCTAGCATTCCAATTTTAGAAAATTCAAAATAAATCCAGCTACCTAATGTTGACCAGTAAAAAGAAAGAATTCCTTCTGATTCAAGCATCATATAAAACCAAAACTGATATATCATATAAATTATTAAACCTAAAGTAAGAAACAACATCTCATTTTCTTTTCCTGTATTCTCTTTTGTTTCTTTTCTACAATATTCCATAATATAAATTATGCCTAAACCCAAACCACCTGTAAGAAATACAGAAGCCATTAAAATTAATCCCATAAATAGATTTACAATCATTTTTAATTTTCCTTTCTTTAATAATGGTTTTATGTCTCTTTTTATTTAGTTGTCATTGTCCATTCTTTAACAAGGGAGAACATCGCCTTCTCCCTTGACCCACGCTAGTCTACGACATTTTATGCACAGTCGAAAAACTCGCTATGCTCAAACAGTTTCGACTGCACCTAAAAATGCTCCGACAGATTACTTTATAGTATATATTTTCCAAATATTATTAATAATATTCCAATCATCAATGGAACTGATATTTTTAAAAGTTTCTCTTTAAAATTTTTATCAAAATTAATTAGATAAAATAGACTGCTCATAGTCATTAAAATAACACCATAAATCATAAATACAGTTGAAATATTCGCATTCTCTTTAGTAATACTTGAAACTCCAAATCCTATTACAGAAAAAATTGTTAAAAATACCCCCATTATTTCTAATATTTTTCTATCGTATTCTTTTTGTTCATCTGATATTTTTTTATAATTTTTCTTTAAATATTCTATCTGTGCTCTCTGATTTTGAAAAATATTTTTATACTTCTTTATTTTTTTCAATCCGTAATCTATTTCATTTTCTCTTAATTGTTTTTCATATATATTTAATATATATGTTATGTAATCAAATGTGTTGTATATTTTTTCTATTGTTTCATTAATTTGAATATTTTTATTTTCATTAGAAAGTTCATTATTCATATCTTTAAACTTTTCTTTATATTCTAAAAATTTTGCATAGTTTCCATTTTCATTATGAAATTCATAATATTTTTCCCAAAATTCTTTTTCTGTTTCACAAACTAATATTTTCATAGTTCCTAAATCATATTCAAATCTGACTTTATCCGAAAATTTTTGAATCTCATTTAATAAATTTTCTAATTTTTTTTCAAGATTTTCTTCCATTTTTAAATCTATTTCCTTCCTAACTCTCTCCCCTAAATAAACTCCACCCTATAACTAACCTTACTCTCCCCCGAATTTCTCTCAATCAGACTTCTCAACTTCCTAAAAGTTTCATCCTTCAATGAGATATTATCTTTAAATGCAGAATCTCTAAACACAAACTTTATTGGTAACGGATTTAATGAAGCTAATTTTTCTACCATTTCCTCTGTTATTTCTGTTTCAAGACAAATTAAATATGTACTTGCATAAAAATATGTTCTATTTCCAATATCTGTCAATACTTCCAGTCTTTCTGACAATGGAATATCATTCTGTCTTAACATTATTTCATAAACAATATCAATATCATTGCTTCCAAGTACAAAATCCAATGAATCAGGGTCATCAAAAGAATATTGACTTTCTTCATTGAAATTCTCCAAGTCGTACCATTTTATATTTGTATCATCCACTTTAAATACTTTAAATCCAATATCTGGAACTTTTTTAGGCTCTTCTCCCAGTTTCAAATTAGAATTATATTCTTCTATTTCCTGTTTTATCTTTTCTCCAGCACGTCTGATTCTTTCTTTTCCAATTTCTGCTATATTTTTATATCCAGCCTTAAATGCTTCTGATTTTTCATCAGTTGTTTCAGGTAATTGAACCATTATATATTTTCTATTTCCATCATCTTCACTGTTTAACTGCATAACAGCATGAGCTGTTGTTGCTGAACCTGAGAAGAAGTCTAGGATAACATCATTATCATACACATTTCCAATTTTTATAAGTCTATTTAATAATTTTGTACTTTTGGAATATTCAAAAATTTTATAATTGAAAAATGAGATTATTTCATTACTGGCTTGTGTAGTACTAAATTCAGATGATAGCAATATATTTCTATATGGTAATTTTCTTTCTATTTTATTTCCATTATTATCTACAAACTCGTATTGTTTAGAATAAACACTCCATGTATTATTGTTATTTTTAAATTCAATATAATTATTTTTTATCCCCCATTCTAATTTAGTTTTACTCCATCTCCAATTCCAGCCTTCATTACTTTTTTCATTTTTTCCTCCAGGCCATAATTTACTTCCATCTGGCATGATTATTTCATAATTTAATGAAGCAGAATAATGATTGCTGGTCATTCTTCTGTCTAATTTATTTAATAAATATTTTCCTCTTTCTTTTTCAAATTCATCACTTAATTTATATTTATCATTATTCTCTTCAATTCTTTTACCTAGATTTACAAAATTTTTATTTTTAGAAATTAATAATATATATTCATTCTCTTTAACTACTAGTTTTTCATCATGTCCACCACCACTTTTTGACTGCCACACAATATTAACTACAAAATTCTCTTCCCCAAAAATCTCATCACACAATCTCTTTAGGTTAGCCTGCTCATTATCATCAATACTTATAAATATAACTCCATCATCAGTCAGTAAATCTCTAGCCAGTTTCAATCTTGGATACATCATATTCAGCCAGTTTGCATGGTATCTGTTAGTTGACTTCTGATTTTTCTGCAGTTTTTCATTATTTTCTGATATTATTCCCTCTGCCTTGTCGCTCTCTTCCTTGTCCATTTTAAAAGTATCATTATAGACAAAATCATTTCCCGTATTATACGGCGGGTCAATATATATCATTTTTATTGAGTTGTAATAATTCTGTCTTAACAGTTTCAATACTTCCAGATTATCTCCCTCGATATAGATATTTTCTGTTGAGTCAGCATTTTTACTGTCTTTTTCTACAAATTTCAACGTTTTATTCCCAATTCCCTGTTGTACTACTTTCTTTGCATTTTGTTTTCCTGCCCAATTCAGTTCATATCTTTCAATTCCTACTTCTTCAAAATCTCCCAGCTCTTCCTTCAATGCCTTTATATCCAGCTGTCCATCCTTTACAGCAGATGGAAATAATTGCTCCAGTGCTTTTAAATTATCATTTACTATGTTATTTATCTCTTTTTTTATTTTATTATTTTCCATTTTTCCTCCAAAATTCTAATATTTATCCAATTCAGAAATTATCTCTCTGATTTTTTTATTAATTTCTATTTTCTCACTATTTCTAATAGTTGATTTTATTTTTTCCTTGTACATCACAAGATTTTTAAAATTTTCAAAAACATTAATCATTTTGTTTCTGTCATACCATATTAAACTTTCTAAAATATTTCCTGATTTCTGATAATACTTCCGATTTTTTAAAATGTAATTTTTTATAAATATTTCTGAATAAAAATTAACTTTGTTAGTTCGATTCAGTGTTTTAGAATAGTCTAAAACTTCTTCCACTTCCCTTTTTGCTGAACTTGACATTGACAAGTCAAATATTTCAGTCATTACAGTATCTGTAACAACTATTTCATTTCTGTCATTTTGATTTAATCTTTTTAAAGCTAATGAATACAACTCTTTTGAATTATCGTAAAATCTTAATACACAAGGTGTTTTTATTGATTCCTGATATAGATTGGCAAGAAATCCAGCTTTTTTTATATCAGTTATTTCAAAATCAAAATACTGAATTACCTTAAAATTATATTTTTCATCTTCTACACTTGGAATCTCCTCATTATTTATCATATATTTCAATGTTACTGATTTTATGTATTCTTTTATTTTCTTTTTTTCAATAGGTTTAAATTCCTTCAGAATAAGATTTTTCAATTTTATTTCCTGATTTACTTCATATCTTTCGGGCATATTTATCATTTAACCCACCACCAGAAAAGATACCAACTCAAAATCATCTGTTGTGTCATCTTTAAAATTGTTGTTAAATCCTGAAAAATCAAACACTGTCTGAACAGCCTTTTCTTCCTCTTCACCTTTTATGCTGTTTACTGCTGTATTAAGCAATTCTGAATAAAATCCCATTTCAGTAGCATTTTTCGTATCTTTAAAAAATTCCTTTAAAACTTTCTCCTGAACTTCATTTTTTTCATAGCAAAGCTGCCTGAAAAGTTTTATAACTTCCCTTGCCTGACTGTTTTTAAATAAAATTTCTTTATTATTTCCTACAAAAATCAGGTAATAAGGATAAAGGGAACTATCATTTTTAGGTTTAGCATCATTTTTACTATGTTTAAAGCAGAACAATACTCCCTTCTGTTCACCTTCAGTTACAGAATAAATTCCTTTTGGTATTTTGTTTATTTCCTTATGATTATTCACATAATTTGAAAGTTCATACAGATATTCGTTCATATTAAGGTCTGTCAATGAAATATTTTCATTCGTATCTTCTATATCTATCACTTCATCCTTCAGTTTTTCCAGCTGTCTTTTCCTAAAGTTAAAATCATTCATTTCAGGATTAAGCATATCTTCATCCCCAGTAGAAGCGATATTTAATGTTGTCATTTTCCCTTTTACTCTTCTCTCCAAGTCCAAATATTCATTCAGATCTGCATTCGGAAAGAAATTAATCATCTGTATTTTGTCATTTCTACTTCCAATTCTGTCCACTCTTCCAAATCTCTGAATAAGCGACACAGGATTCCACTGAATATCAAAGTTTATTACAGTGTCACAGTCCTGTAAATTCTGTCCTTCTGAAATACAGTCTGTTCCTACTATAATATCTATCTGCTCATCTTGTGGAATTTCAATTTTCATTTTGGACTTTGGCGAAAATGCACTCAAAATGCTATGAAAGTCTTCTCTTACTTTTTTATTTGAAGTTTTCACTCCTTTACCTGTAACACTTGCAATGCTAATATCTTTACAATCGAATTTTTTTAACAGCTCAGAATAGATATAGTCTGCTGTGTCTGCAAATGCTGTAAAAATAAGTATTTTTCTATTCCCTTCATTATATGGTGTATTTTCAACCTTATTTTCCACAATTTTTTCCAGTTCATGAATCTTGTTATCCCTATCTTCTTTCAATAAAATCAATGTTTCATCATATATTTTTTTTACAATATCTCTATCGTTATACAACTCCTCAAGATAGGCATTTATTCTCAAATCTTCTACCTTTATTTCATATTTACTTCTTTCAATATAGATTTCATCTTCATTTTCCACATCAAGATTTTCTTCAATCGGCTGTCCTCTCTGTAAGTTATTTATTGTCTTGTCAATATTTTCAATCAGTCTTTTCAACGTTTCAGAAAAAGAATAAACAGAACTTTCCAGCCTTTTAAATAAATTCACTCTATGCAAGTAAATAAGCCCTTTTGATTGTGTATCAAAGTCCAGTTTCCCGCCACGATTTCCTGATAACTTATATTTATTGATATAATAGGCTAATTTTTCACTTTTTATAAATTTAGTCGGTGTGTATACTGATAAATTCAGTTCTTCCAAAAGTGAATTTGTATATTTAAAGTCTAAAAGTTCATTTTCTTTATCAATTTCAGAATAATAAGTTATCGGCTTGTTTTTTTGTGGGAATTTTCCTATATTCTTTGTTCCATAATAATTTGTAATATGTTTTCTGCTTCTTGATATTGTCATCATTTCCAGCAGTTTATAAAAATCTGATGGCAAGTTATCCAGTAACTCATCTTTTTTCTGGCTTCCTTCTTTTTCCCAGTCATTTATAACTTGTGTCGCCTTTTTCAATAAATATCCCACGCTTGAAATACCTTCTTCATTAAAAGCATTGTCATTATCTCCTGTTATAATGGAAATCTGATTTTTCAAGTCCACAAGGCTATTATTTACTGGTGTCGCCGATAGCAGTAGTACTTTTGTATTTTTTCCATTTTTTATTACATTATGAAGTAATTTAAAGTATCTGTTCATTATTAACTCATCATTTTCATCATATTTTGCAATTCTATTTCTGAAATTATGTGACTCATCAATAACTACCAAATCAAATTTTGACCAGTCAAATCTGCTCAATTCATATCCTGATTTTGATTCTCCCTTAGTTCTCGATAAATCTGTATGAAACATAATTTTGTAATTAAACATTTCATCCAAAAAGCTATCTTTATAACTTCCAGTAAAAGAACGCCAGTTATCATAAAGTTTTGCCGGTGTAAGAACTAATACATTATCATTTCTTATTTCAAAATACTTGATTACTGCCAAAGCTTCAAAAGTCTTTCCTAATCCCACTGAATCAGCAATTATACATCCTCCATATTTCTGTAATTTCTGTATAGCCGAAACAACACAGTCCTTCTGAAAATCAAAAAGCGAATTCCATATTTCAGTTTTTTTAAATTTATCACTGTCTTTTTCAAATCTCTCAACTCCACTGTCTAGCTTATCTCCAAAAAGCTCATTTAACGTAAAGTAATACAAGAATTCAGGATCATAATTTTTATAAACAAATTCAAGGCTTTCTAATAATTCCTGTTTATAATCCTGTGTTACATCATTATTATTCCAAATTTCATCATATATTCTCGACATGCCAAGTATCTGGGATTTTTCTGATTCTCCTTTTATTGTTGTATCAAAATCATAGCGATTTGTCCTTTTTTCGTATATTTCAAGTGATGATGTTCCCTGAATCATAAAATCATCATCAATTATTAAAATATTTCCGTTTACTTTCTGATATGGCTTTACTTTTCTGATATTTACGTTATTTTTTATAAAATCATACATAGCCTTTGCCTTAGCAAAATGCTTTAACTTATTTTTCTCCTTTATATCATAAGAATTATACAAAATATCATTAGGCGTTATCTCAAATTCCCTTGATATTTCATTATTTTTAGGAATAAACTTTGTATCTCTTATAATAAAATTTATTTCCTTCACATTTTTCAAATTTTTTTCCAATGCCGTAAAAACTGATATGGTTAATTTATCATTAATGATATTTACCACAGCATTCTCTTTTTCTGCCAAAACTTCATTTATTTTTTCAATAAATTTTTTTGCTGAATTTCCCATTCTCTCAATATCCTCTACATTTTAGTTTTTACAACCTCGAATTTCCCTCTTTCAACAAAGTTTATTACTTAATTCTTTATGTAAGGATATTTAATTAATTTTGCTCAATATTTGTTTTTATTAAATTATTTTTCATAGTTAAATTAAGAATGTCGTGATTTTTTGGAAATAAAATTGACTGTTTGAGCGAAGTTTAACGTAGCGAGTTTCAATTTTGTTTTCAAAAAATGCTGAGACAAGCGGGGATTGTAAAGGGGATGGCGATTGATCCCCTTTACTTTATAAAAAAGAAAAAATATAAAAATTATAGGAAGAATATTTATTAACAGTAAAAATAAGATTTAGTAGAAAAGACTATTAATTTCATTTGTATAGTATGAAAAAAATAACAAAAATATATGATTTTATGGTATAATACTTAGTGAAATAAATTTTATGAATTAAGTAATAAACTTAATTAAATTTACTAAACATTTTTCCAATAATTTAGTAAAATATAAAAAACTAAATTTAGGAGGAAAATATGGCTGCAAAAAAACATTTAAACAAAAACTTGAAATACGAAGAATGGCTAGATATTTGGATGGAAAAAGAAAGATTTTTTATAAAGGAATCGACTTATGCAACTTATACTAATATTATCGAAAATCACTTAAAGCCTGTGCTTGGAAAAAAGAAAATCAATAATATTACAAATGAAGATTTACAAAATTTTATTATCTTAAAACTAAGCACTTCAAAGAAAAATTTGGAAAAAGGGCTTGCACTAAAGACTGTCAAGGATATGACTGTGCTTATAAAGAATACTTTAAAGACTGCAACTCAAAATAAACTGATACCTTTTCAAAATTTTCAATGCAAATTCCCCTCTTCCTTTTCAAAATCACATTTAAAAACTTTTTCTGTTGAAGAACAAAAGATACTTTTTAAATATTTGATAAATAATCAGAATTCAAAAAATCTGGGAATTTTACTTTGTCTGCAAACAGGACTGCGACTTGGGGAAATATGTGGACTACAATGGCAGGATATAAATTTAGAAAAAAGTACTCTGACTATTTGCAGAACTTTACAGAAAATTTATATAAAAGAAAAAAACAAATCCTACTCTAAAACAATTATTAGCACTCCAAAAACAAAAACTTCCAATCGCATAATTCCTCTTAATATTGATTTTATAAATTTAATAAAACCGTTTCAACAAAATAAAAATAACTACTTTATTACAAATAGCACGAATTATTTAAAGCCTCATTGCTACCGATATTACTATCAAAAACTTCTTCACTTTCTAAATCTCCCAAAACTCAAATTTCACAGCCTTCGCCATACTTTCGCAACACAGGCCGTTGAACTTGGAATTGACTGCAAGACCATTTCTGAAATTTTAGGACACGCCAACATGAATACTACTCTAAATCTTTACGTTCATCCAAAGACTGAATATAAACGCAAATGCCTTGATTTAATTTACAAAAAACTGAAAAATGAATAAATTTTCTTTAATCTATTTTCATTTGTTGTTTTTTTAATAAAGTTTGAAATGTTTGTAATGTTATGATATACTAAAGACATAATCTTAAAAACATAAAACCATTTTGGAGGAAAAGAAAAAATGAAAAATAAATTTAAAATAGTTATCTTGACAGCATTATGCACACTTGCGTTATCTTGTGGAAATAGTAACGGAGGTAAAGTACTATTCGAATCGTCAGACAAAAAAATAAAAGTTTATGAAAAGGAAGTTAATAACGAACTGGAAAAAAGTCTATTTTCTAGTGGAATTTCTGAAAAAGAGCTTACTCCTGAGCAAATTACACAAATGAAACATTCTATTATTAAAAATATCGCTCTAAATAGAGCTCTTGCCCTGAAAGCAAAAGAAAAAAAACTTGATAAAGACAAGAAATATACACAAAGCCAAGAAATTTTACAGGAACAATTACTGGCAAGCCTTGCAACATTAAGCGAAATCAACGAAAGAGCCAAAATTACAGATGCTGATGCTAAAGCTGCCTACGATGCCAACCAAGCTAGTTTTACACAGCCTGAAGATTCAGTACGACTGCAAGTTATAGTATTCCAGCCTACTGATACAGCAAAAGCTGAGCAGGCATTAAAGGAAGCTGTTGCAAATCCTAATAATTTTACTGCTTACGTAAATCAATACAATCCTGGAACTGAACAAAGCGGACAGACACAATCAATTCTTCTAAGCCAGCTAGCAAGCCGATTTGGGTCAGTAAGTGAAGCTATCAAGGATGTTAAGGCAGGACAAGTTGTTAACAAAGTTGTAAATGATGGAAAAAGTTTGTATATCGTGAAAGTTCTTGAAAGAAATCCTAAAGGACTGATACCTTTTGAAAGCGTTAAAGAAGGTATCAAAACTCAGTTAAGAAATCAGAAAAGGCAGATTGAACAACAAACTTACCTAAAATCGATTTCTGATGAATTTAAATTATCAAATATGGATGAAGCATTAAAAAATATTAAATAATCTAAAACTTTTAAAAATTTGGAAAGGAGCTGTTTTAAATAGATATAAATTTATAACATCTATTTTTGACAGCTTATTTGATGTAAAAACTATAGTAAAACTTCTTTAAACCCAAGCTTCAAGTTAATTATTTAATCTTATAGAAGCTTGATATTAAAAAGTTTTAACATATCTCAAAAGGAGGTTTTTTGTGAAAATTTTGAAATATTTATTAAGTCTTATATTAATAGCTTTGGTTATGATGCTTTTTGGCGTGATGTTTTCCAGCAATATTGTCACATATATGACAAAATCAAAAAATTCGGAATTTGAAAATGTAAAATTTTCTGTAAGAAACAGTGAAATGACTTTCGATAATTTTGTAGTCAATGGAAAAAGTCTTGGAAAAGGTCGAGCTACAGTTGGCATTGTACAAAGCGGACTATTTAACCTTGTACCAAAATTAACATTATCTAATTTGAAATTGGATGATGTAAATCTTGAAAGCATATATAAAGAAAAAAATTCTCAGATTGACACTTTTACTGAAAAAATAAATTCTCTTACTTCTCAAGAAAAATCTGACAAAACAACTGCAGATTTTATCAAGGAAACAACTGATAAGGTTACAACATTGTCAAATAATACAAACAACCTTATTAACAGCAAATGGAAAGAGAATATTGAAAAAATTAATGTTCTGAAAAAAGACTATGTAGGGCTTACAGACTTGAAGAGCAAGGCTCAAAAAATTGTAGAATTAAATAACGAAATTAAGCCATTAATAAAATCTATCAATTCTGAAAAAGAGAACATTGAAAAAAATATTTCTGAAATTGAGCTTGAAAGGGATATTGCACTTGCAAATGTTTCTGATAATTTGACTAAGCTTGAAAAAGAGATTTCATTGAATGATTTTAACAATAATTCTAACAATAATGTTCAAAATATGAATCTATATATATTCCTAGACAAAGGAAAAAATTTAGAAACTTCATTAAATACAGCTTTAAAAGCTACTTCCCTTATAAAAGAGATAAAGGATTTAAACATAAGAATTTCGGATATAAATATTAATGATGGTAAAATTGTGGTTAAAGGGCTAAATGGAAACAACTCGCAGATAAATGGAGAAGTTTTATTGGAAAATAATTCAAAAGCATTGATAAAAGGGCTTAATAATGGTTATGAAATTACTTATAACAAAGATAATTTCACTTCCAAAACTTTATTTGCAATCAATAAAATAAGTTCTCTTATTGAATATTCAAAAAATGATTTACTTGAAGGAAGAATTGTAAAACTTGCCTCAGAACTTATTTTAGAAAACAGCAATTTCAAAAATTTAAATCATACTGTATTAACTGACGAGGAAAAAACATTGCTGACTCAAAAAATTGAAAACCTAAGAAATAATAATTATCAGCAAATTATGTCTAAATATGAAGAAGACAACAAAAATATCGAAACATTAATTGATAATGTATATGTCCAAAAAAATAAACTTGATAAACTTCAAAGAGACTTGCTATCACTAGGAACAATTATCACATTTGAACAGACAGCCAATGAAACTGCTGAAAATAATAGTCAAAATAATAATTCTACTATTAATGTTTTAAGTAATCCAAGCTCTGTCAATAGCAATAACAGTAACACAAATAATAATACAGAAAAACAAAATAGCAATCAGAACACTAGCAAAATTAATATTGGAAATAAATAAAAGTTTTTAGGCATACCAAGATTGATATGCCTTATTTTTTAAAATATTATTTGTATAGTAAAATCATTTAGAAAGGAATTTTTTATGTTATTAAGTATAAAAAATGTTTCAAAAAAATATAATAACGGAACAAATGCCTTGAAAAATATTTCATTCGATGTAGAAAAAGGAGAATTTATATCGGTTATTGGTCCATCAGGTTCTGGAAAATCAACATTACTTAGAAGTATCAACAAAATGATTGATATTTCACAAGGCTCAATTTTATTTGAAGATAAAAATATTGAGAGCTTGAAAAAAACACAAATCGAACTTGTAAGACGAGAAATTGGAATGATTTTTCAAAGTTATAATCTTGTGGAAAGGCTAACTGTTATTGAAAACGTACTTCATGGACGGCTTGGTTATAAATCAATAATTGCTGGAATATTGGGTATTTATTCAGAGGAAGAAAAAAAAGAAGCTTTTAGCTTTCTAGAAAGAGTAAATATGACTAAATACGCTTATCAAAAATGTAGTGAACTTTCAGGTGGACAAAAGCAGCGTGTCGGTATTGCAAGGGCAATCATGCAAAAACCAAAATTGCTTCTTTGTGATGAGCCAATCGCCTCACTTGATCCAAAAACTGCTGAAAACATAATGGATTATCTAAAAAAAATTGTTACGGAACTAAAAATTACGTGTATTGTAAATCTTCATCAAGTTGACATTGCAAAAAAATATTCAGATAGAATAATTGCACTTAACAAAGGAGAAAAAATTTTTGATGATAAGGCAGAAAAACTTACAGAAAAAATGGTTGAATTTATTTATAAGGATGAAGAATAAATTTGATAAAATAAGGAGATTTTATGAATTTAACAAAAAAAGATATTTTTAAACAGCGATTTTATTCAAAAATTATACTGTTATCAACAATTGTAATACTTTACGGGATTTCATCTGTTATTTCAGGCTTCCAGAATGGAATGGCATTTTCTTCAATTCCAGCTGGAATCTTTTGGCTTTTACAAAAATTTATTCCTACACAAAATGCTCTGCAGTATTTTCCTGAAATTTTAGATTCAGCATTAAAGACTGTCCTGCTTGCTATAACTTCCACAATGATTTCATCAATTTTTGCCCTTTTTCTTGCAATAATTGGTTCAAACTCGACTGGAATAAATATTTTTACCAAAGTTATAACAAAAGTAATTGCTTCTTTTTTTAGGAATATTCCAATCGTAGCATGGGCATTAATACTGGTATTTTCATTCAAACAGAGCCAATTTACAGGCTTTCTCGCATTATTCCTAATTACATTTGGCTATCTTACACGTGCCTTTTCTGAAACAATTGACGATGTTGCGGGCGACGTAATTGAAGCCCTAAAATCAGTAGGAGCTTCATACTTTCAAATAATATTTTGTGGAGTTATTCCAAGTGTCTCTTCACAACTTGTATCATGGCTTCTTTTCTTTATTGAAACTGGAGTTCGTGAATCAACTTTAGTTGGTATTTTAACAGGAACTGGAATTGGATTTACATTCAGCCTGTATTATAAAAGTTTTCGTTACGATGCCGCAGGACTGGTAATTCTAGTTGTTACCGTTATTGTAATCGGAATAGAAATGCTCTCAAACAAACTTAGAAATGAACTGATGTAAATATCAAACAGAAAGAAGGTGAATATCCTTTGAAAAAAATAAAAATTAGAAAATTTACAAAATCAAGATTCTATCTATACACAACTTTATCTGTTTTGTCAATTATTACAATTTATACATTAATTACAATGGATTTTGATAATGTGAATATTGCTAAAGCAACTGTACATTTTTTTAAAGACTTAAAGACAATGTTCTTTTCCCCAAGATTGTCTGACAGATACACATATAGCCAAGTATTTCTTAGCCTTGCTGTAACAATCGCCCTTGCCGTACTTACCACAATAATCGGATCATTTATTGCATTGTTTTTTTCGTTTTTTGCAGCTAAAAATTTATCAAGCTCGTATATATCAAAAGCTGTCAAAATAGGAATTACATTTATTCGTGCAATTCCAACAATATTATGGGTTATGGTATTTTCAGTCGTTGCAAATATTGGTGTTGAAGCAGCTATTATTGGTATGACTTTCCATAGTGTCGCCTACCTTGTAAAAGCCTATTCTGAAAGTATCGAAGAAATAGATAACGGTATTATAGAAGCTCTAAAAGCAACTGGAGCATCATTCTGGAAAATTATTTTTCAAGGAATTTTACCAAGCACTGTAACTTCCATTCTATCCTGGACATTCATCCGTTTTGAAATAAACTTTACAAATGCTGTATTAGTAGGAGCTGCAGCTGGAGCAGGAGGAATTGGTTATGATATGTTTATGGCTGGAACCATGTACTTTGATATAAGAGAAATTGGGGTATTTGTATATCTAATATTTGGTGTAGCAATTATATTGGAATTTATTTCATATTTTTTGAGAAAAAAATATTTAAAAAATTAAATTCACAATTAAGAATCGTAAATAAAAAATCTCTAAAATAGAAATTGTTCTAAATTAGAGATCTTTTTATTTTAGAATCCGAAACTATATCCAAAGCTTAATGTAACAAATTTGTTATTAACTTTTGTATTCCATTTATCATATTCATATGTTGTAGAACCACCAATAGATTGAGCAGAACTCATAAATCTATTTTCAACTTTACTTCTAATTACATTGTAAGATAAATCAACAAAGAAATTTTTGTATTTTAATCCTGTACCAAGTCCATAATACAATCCATTTTTTAATTTATAACTTTCATCTATTCTTCCTGCTACATCTGGATATGTCGAAGTATTTGTTGTATATTTAGATTCTAATTTACCTGAATTTATTGAGTATCCTAAGTTAGCTTTTACATAAGGAACTATATCTTCTGAAGGTGTAGTAAAATTGTATCTTGCAGTTGCATAAATTGGAAATGCATTGAATTTTTTACTTGTTACATTTGTTGGATATACATCTCCTGTTGTACCATCGTCAATAAGAGCTTCATCAATGGCATTTTTCTTAAAGCTGTTTGTCTTATAAAATATACCTCCTCCAACTTCAAATCCTGTTCCTAAATTTTTTCTATATTCTGCACCAAGTTCAAACCCTCTTTTTAATAAATCAAAACTTCCATTTTCATCTTTGATTTTTGCTTTTGAACTGAAATCAAACCCTGCTCTAACATCAACTGTATTTCCTTCAGCAAAAGAAGCTAATGCTGTGATCATAAAAATCGATAAAATTAATTTTTTCATAATAATCCTCCTATTATTTTTTATTTACTTTATTAGTATATCATATATAAATTAAAATTTCAAAAATATTTTTATATACAAATTTATTGTGGGATTTTTTGATACTTATTAACTATTTTAAAATATAATTTCAACTAGTAGACAGAACTTTTATTTATTTAACTATAGATAACTATAGAAAGAATTAGTCTGTTCTATGATAATTTTATTACAAGTTTAATTATCAAAAATGAATATTTACCGCAATGAATAATCCTTCCAAAAAAATAAAAAAGTACACAATTAAGTGTACTTCAAAAATATTTTATTTATACTATTCTTAACGATTTTTTTTGTTTATAAAACCTTTCATTTGCTTAACCGCTAGGTAAGAATCTATTTGTAACAATAATTCTACTGCTGTCCCAACTAAGATTAGTAAACTTGTTCCTCCAAGCATAACTGGAAGTTTTAAAACATATCCAAACCAGATATTTGGCATAATACCTAATAATGATAAGAATATTGCACTTCCAAATGTTACTCTTGTTGCAACTTTTTCTAAATAGTCAGCAGTTTCTCTTCCTGCCCTTACTGTAGGAATTGTTCCTCCACTTTGCTTCAAATCATCAGCAACCTTATCAGGATCAAAAGCAATTGTAAGAGTATAGAAAAATGAAAATACTGTAATTAATATTGCAAATAATAATAGATATAAAACACCTTTTGGTTCAAACTGAGCTGTCAAAAAGTTTTTCAAACTTCCAGCTTTCATCATTGAAACTAAAAACGGCGGTGCTGCCATCAATACTGACGCAAAGATTATCGGCATTACTCCAGACATATTTATTTTTAATGGTAAATATGTTCTTTTCCCAACAGTACTTTGTCCTCCACCAAATCCAAGACTTCCTTTCCCTGCATATTGAATAGGAATTCTTCTTTCAGCAAGCTGTACAATTACCATTAATGCAATAAATACCACAAATGCTACGATTGATAACACTAATAGAACTTTTCCCATTCCACTAGGTAAACCATTAAACATTGCACTAATAACAGATGGAAGTCCTGCAACAATATTTAAGAAAATTAACATTGATGTACCATTTCCAATACCTCTTATTGAAATTCTCTCAGAAATCCACATTAAGAACGAAGTTCCACCTGTAATAAGAACTACTGTACTAAGTATGAATTTAGGACCTGGTTCTAAAACCAATCCTTGATTTTGCATTAATACTGCAATTCCAAATGATTGAATTACTGCCAGCACAATCGTTACATATCTCGACCATTGCGTAATTTTATCACGTTCTTTTCCACCTTCCTTTTGCATTTCATCTATTTTAGGGAAAATTACTCCTAACAATTGAAATACAATGGAAGCATTAATATATGGGACAATTCCCAAAGCAAAAATTGAAGCTCTTTCAACAGCTCCACCCGAAAATAAGTTTAAAAATTGAGCAATTGCATTTCCCTGCTGGAAATTTTTAAAAGCTTCTGTATTAATTCCCGGAACTGCTATATGAATTCCAACTCTTGCAACCATTATCATAAGTAATGTAAATGTTACTCTTTTTTCTAGTTCGGGTATATTAAAAATAGCTTTTACCCTGCTTGTTACTGCTTCAGCTAGAGTCAATTCTATCACTCCTTTAGTATATGAAGAAAAAGCAAGATATTAAATCTTACTTATTCCCATCTTCTTTTTTATTATTTCCTGCTTTAGCTGAATATGATTTTATTTCTACTAATTCTACACTTCCTCCAGCTTTTTCAATTAATTCTTTAGCTGTCTTAGAAATTTTATGTGTTTTTACAGTTAATTTTTTGTTAACTTCTGTATTCCCTATAATTTTTAAAACACTTGTAAAATCTTTTTCTTTAACATAAGATTCAATATTTGCATTTAAATACTCTTTTACTGCTTTTCTACCTTTTACATTTCTCAAAGCTCCATCAGAATATTTTGTTATAAATTTAGGGTTTTTAATTATTCCATTTTCAACTAATGTTTGTAAGCTAACTACATCTCCATCGTTAAATTTTTCTACGATATCAGCCAATGTAATTGCTATTATATCTTTTTTAAATGGTGAATTAGAAAATCCTCTTTTAGGGATTCTTCTAATAATAGGCATTTGTCCACCTTCAAATATAGGTGATACATAAGAACCTGATCTTTGTTTTTGTCCATTGTGACCTTTACCAGCTGTTTTTCCCCAACCAGTTCCGTGTCCTCTTCCTACTCTTCTTCTTTCTCTTTTCGATCCAGCAGCAGGTCTTAATTCATTAAGATTCATCTATTTTAAACCTCCTCTACTTTAAGTAAATAAGAAACTAATTTAATTTTTCCTTCAATATCAGCAGTTTTATTATGAACTGCACTTTGACTGATTTTTCTTAATCCAAGTGATTTTACAGTCGCAACATGATTAGGTTTTCTTCCATTAATTCCTTTTACAAGCGTTACTTTTACTTTAGACATTAATTTTACCTCCTAACCTTATTATCCTAAAATTTCTTCAACTGATTTTCCTCTAAGTCTTGCTACATCTTCAAGAGAACGCAATTGTTTTAATCCTTCTAAAGTTGCTCTTGCAACGTTATCTTTAGTTTTTGAACCTCTAATTTTTGTAAGCACGTCTTTTACACCTGCTAACTCTAATAATTCCCTGGTTGCTGAACCAGCGATAACTCCTGTCCCTTTTGAAGCTGGTTTCAATAATACAGATGTTGCATTATATTTACCAATTTGCTCATGTGGTAATGTTCCACCTTTTAATGAAACATTTACTAAGTTTTTCTTAGCATTTGCGATGGCTTTTCTGATTGCATCAGGTACACCGTTAGCTTTTCCTAAACCGATACCTACTTTTCCTTTTTCATCTCCAACAGCTGCTAATACTGAGAATGAAATTCTTCTTCCTCCTTTAACAGTTTTAGAAACTCTGCTTATTCTTAAAAGTCTTTCTTTATATTCACTTTCTCTTTCTCTGTTATCTCTATCTCTAGCCAAAATAAATCCTCCTTATCTTTAGAATTTTAATCCTGCTTCTCTTGCAGCATCTGCCACAGCTTTAACTCTTCCTGTGTACACGTATCCTCCTCTGTCGAATACAACAGCAGTAATCCCTTTATCTAATGCTTTTTTAGCAATTCTTTCTCCTATTTGTTTAGCTGCTTCAATATTTGAACCTTTTTCAATTTTTGCACCTTTTTCAATAGTTGACGCAGAAACTAAAGTATTTC
The DNA here is from genome assembly GCF_041538065.1 of Leptotrichia hongkongensis. Classification (NCBI taxonomy): domain Bacteria; kingdom Fusobacteriati; phylum Fusobacteriota; class Fusobacteriia; order Fusobacteriales; family Leptotrichiaceae; genus Leptotrichia; species Leptotrichia hongkongensis. The sequence goes on from NZ_JBGORW010000002.1 coordinate 227,582, forward strand.
CTGTAGTATCATCAATTACTTGAACAAAGATATTTTGTAAACTTCTATACACAGCAAGTCTAGGTCTTTCAGCAGTTCCAACGATTTTTCTTCTAATACTTCTATGTTTTTTTTGTCTTAATTTATTTCTATCAAGTTTTTTTACCATTAAAATCTACCTCCTATCCTTTCTTACCTTCTTTTCTTCTAATTACTTCATCAGCGTATTTAACACCTTTTCCTTTATATGGTTCAGGTGGACGTTTAGCTCTGATGTTTGCAGCAACTTGTCCAACTAATTGTTTATCAATTCCTTCAACAGAAATTTTAGTATTTCCTTCAACTTTAAAAGTGATTCCTTCTACTGCTTCAATTTCAACTGGATGTGAATATCCTAAAGATAAAGTTAATCCTTTTCCGCTAGCTTGTACTCTGTAACCTACTCCGACTAATTCTAATCCTCTAGTAAATCCTTCACTTACTCCAACAATCATATTGTTTAAGTTTGCTCTTGTAGTTCCATGAAGAGCTCTGATATTTGGTAAATCATTTGGTCTTTCAAACGTAATTTCGTTACCATCAATATTTACTTTAATTTCACTGCTTAATTCTCTTACTAATTGTCCTTTTGGCCCTTTTACAGTAAAAGTGTTCCCATCCTGCTTAACTTCAACACCAGCAGGTATAGTTATAGGTTTCTTACCTATTCTTGACATTGTTTATCCTCCTAATTTATAAAATGCGTAAATTACCACACGTAGCAAAGAACTTCTCCACCAACATTATGCTTTCTGCATTCCTTGTCTGTAATAACACCTTGTGGTGTTGAGACAATGGCAATTCCTAATCCACCTAAAACTTTAGGTAAATTTTCTACAGATGTGTAAACTCTTCTTCCAGGTTTTGAAATTCTTTTCAATCCTTTAATTACAGCTTCTCCATCTACAGTTTTTAAAGAAACAACTATATTTTTTATAGCTCCTTCTTCTTTAATTTCGTAACCGTTTATATATCCTTCATTTTTTAATATATTTGCTATACTTTCTTTAATTCTTGAAAATGGTACTGCAACTTGTGCATGTTTAGCCATGTTTCCGTTTCTGATTCTAGTAAGCATATCAGCAATAGGATCTGTTAAATACATTAATTCTTCCTCCTCTCAAAATTACCAACTTGATTTTTTTACTCCTGGGATAACTCCCTCTCCTGCTAATTGTCTGAACATAACTCTTGAAATACCAAATTCTCTCATATATCCTCTTGGTCTTCCGTTAATTTGACATCTATTTCTAACTCTTGTAGGCGAAGCATTTCTTGGTAATTTAGATAATTCTAAAACTGCTTCTCTATCACCTTTTTTAGCTCTTTCTTTTAACTCAGCTCTTTTAGCTGCATATTTATCAACTGTTTTTTGTCTTTTTAAGTTTCTTTCAACCATTGCTTTTTTAGCCATTGATTAAATTACACCTCCTTCAAAATAATACTATTTTGCAAACGGCATTCCGAATGCTTTTAATAAAGCTCTTCCTTGCTCATCATTTTGTGCTGTAGATACAATTGTAATTCCTAATCCGAAGATTTTATCTACTTTATCAATTTCGATTTCAGGGAATACGATTTGTTCTTTCAATCCCAATGTATAGTTTCCTCTTCCATCAAATCCTTTAGGTGAAACACCTTCAAAATCTCTTACCCTTGGTAATGTGATACTAATTAATCTGTCTAGGAATTCATACATTTTTTCTTTTCTTAATGTAACTTTTGCTCCAATTTTTTGTCCTTCTCTTAATTTAAATCCAGCTTCTGATTTTCTAGCTGCTCTTGGTACAGGCTGTTGCCCTGTAATTTGTGATAATTCAGCAATTGCTGTATCGATTAATTTAGAATTGCTTACTGCTTCTCCAATCCCCATATTAACTACGATTTTATCAAGTTTAGGTACTTGCATAACATTAGATAAGTTTAATTCTTTCATTAGTGATGAAACAATTTCATCTTTGTATAATTTCTGTAATCTTGGAATATATTTTTCAGCCATTTATGACATCCTCCTCTCTAAAATATTATATTTCGTTACCAGATACAACTGATATTCTTACTTTTTTACCATCTCTTATTTCTTTTCTTACTCTTGTAGGTTTCCCTGCTCCTTCATCCCAAAGCATTACTTTAGATGAGAAGATTGGCATTTCTCTTTCTACAACTTCGCCTTGTGGGTTCATTGCATTAGGTTTAATATGTCTTTTTTTGATATTTACACCTTCAACAATTATTTTTCCAGTTTTAGGGAATACTTTTAATACTTTTCCAATTTTTCCTTTATCTCCAGTTTGTGTACTCTTTTCATTACGCAACAAATCTTTTGATCTACCGCTAATCACAATAACTGTATCTCCAGTTTTAACATGTAATTTTTTAGGTACTGATTTTAAATTTGGTTTAGCCACGTTTAACTCTCCTTCCTATAATACTTCTGGTGCTAGAGAAACTATTTTCATAAAGTTTTTAGCTCTTAATTCTCTTGCTACAGGTCCAAAAATTCTTGTTCCTCTTACTTCTAATGCTGTATTTAATATAACAGCCGCATTATCATCAAATTTTATATATGAACCGTCTGCTCTTTTTAATTCTTTTCTAGTTCTAACGATTACAGCTTTTACTACATCACCTTTTTTTACGTTTCCGTTTGGTATAGCTTCTTTTACACTTGCTACTACGATGTCTCCTATTTTACCGAATCTTCTTCTTGATCCACCTAATACTCTAATAACCATGATTTTTTTAGCTCCAGTGTTATCAGCAACATTAAGTATCGTTTGTTGTTGAACCATTTAAAATTTCCTCCTCTCAAATGTTAACTCACACTATCTTCTTCCGTTTTAATATTGAAAATAAAACATCAAGCAATTTTTTTAATAAGATTAAATTATTTAGCTCTTTCTAAGATTGTAACAACTCTCCATCTTTTATCTTTACTTAATGGTCTAGTTTCCATAATTTGCACTTTATCTCCGATTCCACAATCATTGTTTTCATCATGTGCTTTATATTTTTTAGAAGTTTTTACTCTCTTTTTATAAAGTTTGTGTAATTTCATTGTTTCTTCAAGAACAACTACAGTTTTATCCATTTTGTTAGAAACAACGATTCCTTCTCTTACTTTTCTTTCGTTTCTTTTATTTTCCACTCTTGATCCTCCTATTTACCAGTTTTTTCAGTTACAACAGTTTTTAGTCTTGCTATTGTTCTTTTAACATCTCGTATTTTAGCAGTGTTTTGTAATTGTCCAAGAGTTTTTTGAAATTTTAAATTAAACAATTCTTGTTTCAATTCATTTACTTTAACTTCCAATTCTTCCAATGATAATTCTCTAATTTCGTTAATTGTCATTACTTATCACCACCTACTTCTTCTTTTCTTACAAATTTAACTTTTATAGGTAGTTTATGTCCAGCTTTTCTTAACGCTTCCTTGGCTTTCTCTTCTGATACTCCGCCAACTTCAAACATTATTTTATTCTTTTTAACTACTGCTACCCAACCTTCTGCATTACCTTTACCTTTACCCATTCTTGTTCCTTCAGGTCTTTTTGTATAAGGTTTATCAGGGAATATTCTAATCCAAATTTTACCTTCTCTTTTAAATGTTCTATTAATCGTTACCCTACAAGCTTCTATTTGTCTTGAAGTAATCCAACCAAATTCTCTAGCGGCAAGTCCAAATTCACCAAAATCAACTTTATTTCCTTTAGTTGCTACGCCACCCATTTTTCCTCTGAACTGTTTTCTATATTTCGTTCTTTTAGGTATTAACATATTATTCGTTTTCTCCTTCCTTTGTAGTAGAAAGAACTTCACCATTAAATATCCATACTTTTAATCCTAAAGCACCGTATGTAGTGTGTGCAGTAGCTGTTGCATAATCAACATCTGCTCTTAAAGTATGTAGTGGTACTCTTCCTGAAAGTGTCCATTCACTTCTTGCAATTTCGGCACCATTCAATCTTCCCGATACCATAACTTTAATTCCTTTAATCCCAGCTTTTTCTGCTCTTTGAATAGCTTGTTGAACTGCTCTTTTATAAGCAACCCTTTTTTCAATTGCAGTTGCAATACTTTCTGCTACTAATTGAGCATCTTTATTAGGATTTTTGATTTCTTGTACTTTAATTTGTACTCTTTTACCAGTTAATTTTTCTAATTTTACTTTTAAAGCTTCAATTTCTTGACCTTTTCTTCCAATTAAAATTCCAGCTTTTCCAGTTTCTATAATAACTGCTACTTCTGTAGGTGATGTTCTTTCTATTTGAATAGAAGAAATCCCTGCATGGTAATAGTTTTTCTTAATATATTTTTTTATTTTCAAATCTTCATGAAAATTTGTTACGTATTCTTTCCCCTCAGCGAACCATTTTGAATCCCAAGTTCTTGTGATTCCTAATCTTATCCCCCTAGGATCTACTTTTTGTCCCACAGACTTACCTCCTTATTTTTGTGAATTAATCTTCTCTTTCATCAACTTCTACTGTGATATGAGCTGTCGGTTTTCTAATAACATCAGCTCTTCCCATTGCTCTTGGGCTGATTCTTTTTAATACAGGTCCTTTATCAATTAATATTTTTGATACAAACAGTTTATCAGGATCCATATTATTATTATGTTCAGCATTTGCAATTGCTGATCTTAATGTTTTTTCTATATATAATGCTGCTTTTTTATTTGTAAATTTTAATATATTCAATGCTTGCAGTGCATTTTTTCCTCTTACAATATCAGCAACTAATCTTGCTTTTTGAGGGCTTAATCTTTGATATTTCAATTTAGCTACTACTGCCATTCAAAGTCCTCTCCTTTCGTTAATTTATAAATATTAATTTCTATTTTTTACCTTTTTTAGCATCTTTTCCATGTCCATAGAAAGTTCTAGTTGGCGCAAATTCACCTAACTTATGTCCAACCATTTCCTCAGTTACATATACAGGAATATGTTTTTTACCGTTATATACTGCAAAAGTATGTCCAATAAATTGAGGGAATATAGTTGATCTTCTAGACCATGTTTTAATAACTTGTTTTTTACCTCCTAATGCTTCTATTTTTTCTAATAAATACGCATCAACAAAAGGTCCTTTTTTTAATGAACGAGACATTCTTTCCTCCTTATTTCATTTTTTAAATCGAGAAATGTTACTCAATACATCTCATTTTAATATTTAATTCAATGTATTAAGCAATATTTTTATATTCAGCCAAATTTCTATTCAAATATTTTATGTGTTTATTTGACTGGCACAGTCCATTTCTACGTTCTTTATTTAAAAATATCATTAATATATTTTGAGATATCAATTCAACTTTTAAGCAATTATTTTTTTCTTCCTCTAACAATAAATTTATCACTAAGTTTTTTACCTCTAGTTTTCTTACCAAGTGTAGGTTTACCCCAAGGTGTAACTGGTGATTTTCTACCTATTGGAGATCTTCCTTCTCCTCCTCCGTGTGGGTGATCTACAGGGTTCATTACAGATCCTCTAACGTGAGGTTTTCTTCCTAAGTGTCTATTTCTTCCAGCTTTTCCTAATGATACTAATGAATGTTCAGAGTTTCCTACTGTTCCAACTGTTGCCATACATTCTTTATGAATAAGTCTTAATTCTCCAGATGGTAATTCCACGTGGCAGTAAGTTCCTTCTTTTGCAACAAGTCTTGCAGCTGTTCCTGCTGATCTTGCTAGCTGTCCACCTTTACCAGGCATAAGTTCTACATTGTGAATAACCGTCCCTACTGGTAAGTCTTTTAATTTCAACGCATTTCCAGGTTTGATATCTGCACCTTCTCCTGCTAATACGATATCACCTTTTTTAAGTCCGTTTGGAGCTAAAATATATCTTTTTTCTCCATCAACATAGTGTAACAATGCGATGTTTGCAGTTCTGTTTGGATCATATTCAAGAGTTGCAACTTTTGCAGGCACTCCAATTTTATTTCTTTTCCAATCAATTACTCTATATAATCTTTTGTGTCCTTTATGTCTGTTTCTACCTGTTCTATGTCCATAGTTGTCAATTCCATAAGATGAATTTAATGGTTCAACTAAAGATTTTTCAGGTCTTACTTTATCTAAGTCCTTATTAACTAATATCGACATATGCCGTGTCCCACTAGTCATCGGTTTTAATTTTTTTATTGGCATAACTTATGTTCCCTCTCTTCCTATTTCTCATTTTTATTTTCTTAAATCATTCAAAAAACTGAATAATTTCTACAAATTTACATAACTTATCTATTATAGCATTTTTATCGAATAATTTCCACAAAAAATATAATTACTCTTTATATTAAAGAGATTTTTTGAAATTATTAAGTACTATAATTTTATTATCCTTCGTAAGCCGTAATAGATTCTCCATCTTTCAATTTAACAACTGCTTTTTTGATAGCGGCTGTCTTATACATTGACATTCTGAACCTTTTATTTTTTGGTTTAATATTTAAAGTATTTACACCTTCAACTTTTACATTGAATAGTTTTTCAACTGCATCTTTTATTTGAAGTTTGTTTGCTCTTCTATCTACTATGAAAACATATTCATTGTTTTCTAATAAATTTCTTGCTTTTTCTGTATTAATTACAGGTTTTTTGATAATATCAGTAATATGCATTATGCTAGCACCTCCTCGATAGTTGCAAGAGCTTCTTTAGTTAAAATTACTTTATCTTGTTTGATTAACCAGTAGATGCTTAAATCTCTTGTATTTATTGCTGCAACTTTTTCAATATTTCTTGTTGATAAATATAAGAAATAATCTCTATCTATATTATCAGCGTCATCACTTGTTACATATAATTGTTTTACACCATCAAAATTTAATGCTTTTGCAAAATTAATAAATGTTTTTGTTTTTGGCGTTTCTAATGCAAAATCATCTAGCACAATTACATTTCCTTCATTAATTTTTGTTGCTAAAGCTGATTTTAAAGCTAATTTTCTAACTTTTTTATTTACTTTTTTAGCATAATTTCTTGGTTTTGGTCCGTGAACTACTCCTCCACCTACCATGTGTGGTGCTCTTGTAGATCCTTGTCTTGCTCTTCCTGTTCCTTTTTGTCTAAAAGGTTTTCTTCCTCCACCTCTTACTTCTGCTCTTGTTTTTGTTGAGGCAGATCCTTGTCTTGCTTCAGCTAATTCTGCTACTAAAACTTCGTGCATTACGTGTTTATTTGGTTCAATTCCAAATATGTCGTTATTTACTTCAATAGTTCCTGCTTGTGAACCGTCTAATTTATATATATTTAAAACTGGCATGTTATCCTCCTCTCTTTCCTATTAATATTTCTTTACCGATTTTTTGATAACTAAATAACCATTTTTTGGTCCTGGAACAGCACCTTTTACTAATAAAAGATTGTTTTCTACATCAAATTTTATAACTTGTAAGTTTTGAACTGTTACTTTTTCAGCTCCCAATCTTCCAGCCATTTTTTTACCTTTTGGCACATTACTGTTTGATGCAGCTCCTCCTGCGTTAGAACCTCCAAGTCTGTGGTTTCTTGAAACCCCGTGTGAAGCTCTGTTTCCACCAAAGTTATGTCTTTTCATAACTCCTGCAGTTCCTTTACCTTTTGAAGTCCCAGAAATATCAACGAATTCGATACCTTCTAATACATCTACTTTAATTTCTTGTCCCAATGTAAAGTCAGCTGGATTAGCTACTTTAAATTCTTTAAGAAATCTTTTTGGAGTAACTCCTGCTTTTTTAAATACACCTAATAATGGTTTAGTAGTGTTTTTTTCTTTTTTATCTCCATAAGCCAATGTGATAGCATTATATCCTTCTTTTTCTTCAGTTTTAATTTGTGTAATGAAGTTAGTCCCTGCTTCAATTACTGTAACTGGAATTAATTTTTCGTCTTCGAAAATTTGAGTCATTCCGATTTTTTTACCTAATATCATTTTTTATTTTTCCTCCTTAATATATTGGTTGACAATTTTCTTGAAATAGCCAACTTGTACTAAGCCTACGATTGCTTAATTTCAACTCCCACACCTGATGGTAAGTTTAATGATGCTAATGCATTTACGATTTGTTGATTTGAATTTTTGATTTCTACAAATCTTCTGTGAATTCTCATTTCAAATTGTTCTCTTGAATCTTTATTTACGTGAACTGATCTTAAAACTGTATATTTTTTAGTTTTTGTAGGTAATGGAAGTGGTCCTGCTAATTCTGAACCATTTTTCTTAGCTACTTCTGCAATTTTTTTAGCAGATTGATCTAACAGTTTGTGATCATAAGATTGTAAATATATTCTTATTTTATCCAAAGTTTTTCCTCCTGTTTTTTTGTCCTGCTTATTTTAATAACTAGAGAAATTAGATTATAAAAACCTAATCTCTCTTTTTAATTTAATATTTTTGGACTATTTTTCTATTACATTTCTAATCATTATAACAGATATTTTCATTATCTGCAATAATTATTTTTATTTTTTATCTTTAAGAAAGTTCCTTACAGAAAACTATTTAGTAATAGTTGCTACTACTCCTGAA